>BQJH01000253.1 GCA_021604605.1 Hyphococcus sp. | reverse complement strand
CTTCGTCTGAATTGTCAGCGCCTGTATAATCAGAAGGTGTTGTTAGAGCGTCATTGATGTCAGTGGAGCTAACGCTTCCACCCGGTGCGATATCGAGTTCATCAAGCGGGTAAGGGCGCGCCTCAACACACCCTTTCCATGTCTCTGTTGGCACTGTGTCATAGAGGTCATAGTGGTTGACCTTCCGGTTCACATCAATATTGCCGTTTTCGTCGACATGGAAAAATCTGGCGCCGTGATAATAAGCATTGGCATTCGTGTCGCCCCATGTGCTGACCCAACTAGAGGCGCCGCCAGCATTTACATATGAGTTAAAGGGCACAACGCCGATTTTCAGGTTTTCACTTGTCGATTCATTCACAAACATAACTTGTAGAAGTTCATCGACAGCGTCTTTCAGGCTATCAATCTTTTTTGTTCCATCAATTGAACTATCCATAGAGCCAGTCACATCGAGAACGAGCGCGAGTTCGATCCGGCCTGAACCTTTTTTGGTAATCTCAACACATTTGCCGATGTCGAGTTCGTTGATGCCGGCGACGCCGAGTAGGTATGTATCGATTTTTCCATCAACGCATGTTGAGATCACAGCATCATCAGCCAAAGAGAAAACGATAGACCAACCTGTGACAAGGTCGCTCTCATAGTTAAAATTTTCCTTAAAGAATCGTTCGCCATAATCTTCCAGATCGGCTTTTGAAATCGTACTATCAGACGCCGCAAGTTGGGCAACGGCCAGACTGGCTGCGTCCATGGACTCAATCATATCGGCGCGCACGGAATTCCACCGCGTATAATCAACGGCGCCGCCGACAAACAAAAAGAGAACGGTCGTCATGAAGGCGAAGAGGATGGCGATGTTGCCGTTGCGGTCGCGTGCAAACCCTCCCAAAGACGTCTGCACGCACTTTGAAGGGATGGGATCGCAATGCAAGCCAGGCTCTTTTCTAGAGCGAGTAGACACGGGTTTACCAAACATGACGCACCTTAAAATCAGTGTACACAGAATAGTGAGGTGAGAAATTACTGGTGTGCTGGTTAATTTGACGTAATAAAGTTTGGTTAACAGCTGAAAAATGTTTTTACAAATATATCAGTAGACAGATAATTTAAAACAAATGCCAGGCAATTCTTATACGGACCGATAAAGGTAAAAATTTTAAAGAGTGTAAAGAAAATTGATACAATTGTCTGGCTCAGGTCGGCGCTTGATTTTGTTGAGGTGATCTCGAAAAGAAACGCCTGACAGAGCTTTCGGGGCGTGTGATCTCCGAGTGATTCGGTGCTCTTTGCTTGAAAATTTACTCACAAAAATCGCCACCATTTTGACTGCCGCCGCGTGAGCGGCATCGGGGGTCAAAATAGTATCAAGATTTCAGCTAGTTAGCGTTCAGTTTGCTTTTTTGAGCGCCTGCCTCGGATCACCAAAAATTCAGAAAATTCACGGCTTTGCCCCGGACAAAGCCGCTCAGAATGTGTTATTAACCATATTCAAGGATTTCCGTGAGGGGTGAAAAATATGAGACATTCACTGAATATTGCCGCCATTTCTGCAGTGTCGACGCTTTTGTTAAGCGTGGGACCAGCTGAGGCCGGGCGTTGTGGGCACTCTTATCCAGTGGATAAGCCGACAACACTCACTGAAGTTGCGCGTCAGTGTAACGTCAATCTGTCAGCCCTTTATGAGGCAAACCCCGGGGTCAACCCTAATAATGTCCGACCGGGCGAGCATCTGGCAGTGCCCGATGAGATTGATCGATACGATCAAAACGCTCAGGTTCATGCGTCAACGCCAGCCCCGTCACAAAATACTTCAGAGGCGGATGTCAGTAGCGGTTCTTCCCACCCCTATATCGTGTCGCGTGATTATAGCGCCCCCATCACAGATGATGTTGGTCTTTCAGCTTCCTATGAGCGCGCAGAATTGCGCCGTGTTTCATCGCGGGTCGATCGCAGCGATGATCAGTTTCCGGTCTGGCTGCGTGAAGAAAACCTCGGCGCCCGTCATCATTCATCGGCCGACCGATTGAGCTACCAGCAATTATCTGCTTTGCGCATCGCGAATGCCGGCCTTCCTCGAACACCCATTCGCGCTGTTTCGAGCACGCCTGTTGTGCAGACAGAGCTTATTGAGTGCCCTGTTCTGCGTCGCCGCTCAGATGGGAGAATTCATAAAGTCCGAAAGATCATTTCAACACCGGAAAATACTTTTGTTGAAATCAGCGCCTCACCATCAGGCGCCGGTTTTGACTGTGCTCTCATATCAGGGGGAGAGATCTCAAGTCGTGAGATGCCAACATCGACATCCGTTGCTCTGACGCCAGGCGTTCCGGCGGCTCATTATAATAAAACATCGAATAACTCCAGAAGCCGGGCGGGCGGATATCGGTTGCCGGATTATAACAAGATTGGTTTTATCCCGGTTTCGCCAACGCCTGTCTTAAGTAACGAACCGATGATGTTGAGCGGTTCCGTTTTCGATATTGATCGAGGATGCGCATTGCTGAGAACTGAAAATGGCGACTTGTGGCGCCTGTCAGCAGACCAAACAACGACCTCGCTTTTGGGTAAGGAAGTGAGCGTATGGGGAACGCAGACCCGCAATGACAATGTTTGCGGATCAGGGATTTCTGTCAAAGTCAGTCACGCGGTTTACGCTGAGCCCTGGCCTAAGCAATAGAACTTTCAGGATAGGGGTTTCCCTAGCTTAGTTTTAACAGCACTTCGACGATGTTTGCGCTGTGGCTGCAATGTCCGAAAAAGGCAATTCATGGCTGTCTGACGCAAACAACCCATAATGGGTTGAGCGATCCCCGATAAATTCAAAATGCGTCGCAAAGCGCGACTGTTGCAGCATCAAAAATGTGTTGCCGGAGACAGCGCGTGTTTCACCCGCGTTAAAAACATTGTCTTTGTCGAAAGTGAAAACGGTCTCTCTATTTAGGATGCCACCCTTGTAGATGACGGACTGCCCGTAATTCTCATTCGATTGTTCGAGCTTATCAACTTTGAATAAGCGATAGGTCGCGGAGTAAAATGCTGTGTCGCCAAGTTGTTCTCTAAGCTCGTCATTGTTGATTGCCAGCGGGCGGTTGGTCACAAGCCTTGGGTCGTGAAAACCGGACTGTTTTGCGATAGCCAAAAAATCATTCCAATAAAGGGCGCCGCCAAGGCACTCGCCTTGGGCAATCGGATCATGACGCAAATCATCGGTCAGCCGGCGGTCTGCATAAACATCGGAGAAGTAAAACTCGCCGCCGGGCTTGAGGAGATTGCTGGCCGCTTTAAAGACGGCCGCCTTATCCTCAACCAGATTGATGACGCAGTTGGAGACGATGATGTCAAAACTTGCTGGTTCAAGGTTGAGCCGATCC
The DNA here is from genome assembly GCA_021604605.1 of Hyphococcus sp. Taxonomy (GTDB): domain Bacteria; phylum Pseudomonadota; class Alphaproteobacteria; order Caulobacterales; family Parvularculaceae; genus Hyphococcus. Next base: position 1,078 of record BQJH01000253.1, on the reverse strand, counting down.
AGCTTTTCAATATCGCCTTCGAGAAATGCCGTGTTGGCGAACCCAAATTTTTCAGCGTGCCAGTCTTGATATTGCCGCGCGACCTTTAGTTGTTCTGGTGTCATATCAACGCCAACTACCTCTCCCTCAGCGCCGACAAGCTGGGACAGGGCGTAGACGTCCCGCCCCGCGCCGCAACCCAGATCCAGAATACGGGCGCCGGAAAGCGCTTCTGGCGCAATCAGACCGCACCCATAATAACGGTTCGACACGTCGGGATGGATGTTGGTCAGGACGGGTCCAAGAAACCGGGGCATATCGTCTACGGTGCAGCACGCGTCCGTCTTCAGATCTGCAGAGGACTGCAACTGCTTGCCGTAATAGTCTTTGACGTTGTCCTGAATGTTCATGGGGTTCGCCTTTGTTTCTGGCTCGGAAAACGAGGGTCAGTCTGTCATGGCCGTGTGTCACGCGCGGCGCAACATCAAATGATGCGTTCTTTTGGGTTCGACTTCACAAAATGGGGAAGGGCCCGACCCAATGCGGGATACGCGGCGCCGTGCGCTTATTATAGCACGGAAATTTCAGGCGGGGATAAAATTTAATATATTAAATTCTATCCGCCCCCCTAGAGGCAGGCCCTATAGTGTTTGCTGAAATGAAACCTGTCATGGCCGTTGCTGGTCACAATAAATAGGGTATACCACCCGCAACATATGAGACGGCTGGATTAGAGAACGCGAATGACCAAAATTACGCCTGAAATCGTCAAGGATCATGGACTGGCGCCTGAGGAATATGACCGCATCAAAGAGCATATGGGGCGTGAGCCTAATCTGCTTGAGCTGGGCATTTTCTCGGTGATGTGGTCGGAGCATTGCTCTTACAAGTCGTCGCGGCGGCATTTGAAAAAATTTCCGACTTCAGCGCCCTGGGTGATTTGCGGTCCGGGCGAGAATGCGGGTGTTATTGATATTGGCGAGGGGCTGGCGGCTGTCTTTAAAATGGAGAGCCACAACCATCCGAGTTTCATTGAACCCTTTCAAGGGGCGGCGACGGGCGTCGGCGGGATCATGCGCGATGTCTTCACCATGGGCGC
>BQJH01000252.1 GCA_021604605.1 Hyphococcus sp. | reverse complement strand
GATTGTTACAATAATTGGACCCAAGAACTTCGCTACCTTCTCTATAGGTATGACGAACATTTAGCTAAAAAAAACGGCACGGTACTGAATTTCACGGAATGGAATAAGATCTGGGAAACAGAAACATCACGTTCAGTAGAGCATATTCAGCCGCAATCTAGCAAAGCGGATTACATACACCATCTAGGTAATCTTACAATGCTTCCGCCTGGGGTGAATTCTTCCCTGAAAGCTAAACCACCAGTAGAAAAGGCAGCAACCTACGTCACTTGCGGTCTAAAAGGTACCGCAGAAGTCGGAAGTGGAATTCAAGTATCCAAAGAATGGACAGAAGATGATGTCACAGCACGCACTGAAACGCTTTTGGAATTCCTGAAGCAAGAATGGGGTGATTGATTTTCCTCACTCTGCCTCAAATGCAGAAACCAAGGATAAGATATTACGAGCGGCTTTAACACTCTACCATTGAGCTTAAGGATATTGCTGGCATGCTGGAATGCGATCAATTCGATCAAAAAAAGATTCACGATAAGCTTGCTCTGAAAGGTGCACGAGATGTAGCGAATTCAGCAGCTACGGAAAGTTTGAAAAGTCAAAGGACGGAGTGTTTCGTTCGCCAGAGTAGAAATCAGACTTGTCGGCTCTCGGGTGCCAAGGTCAATGACCGCTTTTGCGCGCAGTGCAGCCAATGGCTCTTTGGCAAGCCTCGGCCGCTCAATCTTAAGCGACCACTACCCCTCTCAAGCTAGGGTGACGTTTCTAATTTCTGGTGTTAGGCTCTGAAACTACTGGGCTATTTCGGGTTTTCCGGGCGTTTTCAGGTTGTGCGGGTTAAGGGAGCGGCGCCATGAAGCAGATGCAAGGGTTGGATGCGGCGTTTGTTGCGTTTGAACAGCAAAATGCGCCGATCCATATCGGCTCTATTCTGGTCTATGATCCTTCAACCGCCGCGGGCGGTTTTGTTCGCTTCAAGAACATTCTGAATTTCATCAAAGGCAGGCTTCATCTTGCGCCAGTGATGCGCAGGCGGATGGTTAAGTCGCCGTTGAATATCGATTATCCTTATTGGATCGAAGACCCTAAGTTTGATCTTGAATATCATGTTCGCCATGTGGCATTGCCAAAGCCCGGTGACTGGCGCCAACTATGTATTCTGGCCGCGCGCAATTTTGCCCGCCCGCTGGATCTGGACAGACCACCTTGGGAAATTCTTGTTGTTGAAGGGCTCGATAATATCGAAGGTTTCCCAAAAGGCTCATACGCGATGCTCACCAAGATGCATCATGCGGCGATTGACGGGGCATCGGGTGTAGACCTGATGCACGCCCTCCACACGATCTCACCGGAGGTCGATGAAATTCCGAGCCCTGACCCGTGGAAACCCGAAAAGATGCCGGGGCAGTTGGGCATGCTGACCCGTGGGTATTTCCGCGCGATCACCTCGCCGTTGCGTCAGGCGAAAGTCGCCATGGAATCAACGCCGGGGATGGCGCGCGCGGCTGTCGGCGCGGTGAAAGGCGACTTTGATATAACCGGCATGTTGAAAACCCCGCGAACACGCTTCAACAATGTTATTTCTCCGCATCGGATCATTGAAGGCGAAGCGTTTAAGTTGAGCGATGTGAAGGCAATGCGCGCCATGGCGCCGGGATCAACCGTAAACGATATTGTTTTATCGATCATTGGCGGCGCCATGCGGACATATCTTGAGCAGCGCGATGAACTGCCGGATGAGACACTCTCCGCCATGGCGCCAATTTCTGTGCGTCAGGAGCAGGAAAAAAATACCATGGGCAATCAGGTGTCTGCGATGCGGGCGCCTCTAGGCACCCATATCGAAGATGCGTCTGAGCGCGTCGCCTATGTACATGATGAGACGCAAAAATCGAAAGCCATGGCGAACGCGCTGGGCGCCCGGCAGATGACAGAAATGTCAAAATTGTCGCCAGCTTTATTTATGGGGCTTGGCGCTCGCGCCTACAGCCAATGGGGCCTCGCCAATCGCATGAAGCCGATGTTCAATACGGTTGTCACTAATGTGCCGGGACCGCCGGTGCCGATTTACTCCTGCGGCGCCAAACTGTTGTCGATTTATGGCAACCTTTGTCTGCTCGATGGAGTTGGCGTTGGCCATGTGGTGCAGAGCTATGTGGATGAACTGACAATTGGCGTTACAGCCTGCCGCGAAGCGATGCCTGATCCTGAAAATTATATGGATCATATGCGCGCCTCGTTTGAGGCTCATCAAAACGCCGCTGCTGATGCTTCAGAAGATGTTGCGTAAGGAAACAAAAGAATGGCTCAACCAACCATGTCTATAGATGACGATACAGCCAAGCCGCCGTCGCTTTTCTGGACGATGACAGAAGGCCGGGCCATTTTTGAATTGGGCTGGTTTTATTCTCTGCGCTTGTTGATGCGTCATCTGCCAAAAGGGGATGGGCATCCGGTATTGGTTCTTCCCGGCTTTCTGGCGAGTGATGCTTCGACAAAGCCCTTGCGTGGGTTGCTAAAAGATCTTGGTTACGCGCCATATGCCTGGGGGATGGGGCGCAATCTGAAGTTTAATGAGGAGCGCGAAGCAGAGATGCTGGGCTTGCTCGATGATATTTACAAAGAACACGGGCAAAAAGTATCGGTTGTTGGCTGGAGCCTTGGGGGTGTGTTCGCGCGCGAGATCGCAAAGGCTAATCCGGAAAAAGTGCGGCTGGTGATTTCTTTGGGTAGCCCGATTTCGCCCAACAGAAAGTATTCAAACGCCCGTAAACTTTATGAGCAAATTAACGGCGCCCTTGATGAAAACCAGGCAGAGCGAATGGCGAAGCTGAATGTACCGCCGCCTGTGCCGACAACTTCCGTCTATTCCAAAACCGATGGCATCGTCGCGTGGCGCGGATCAGTGCAAGAAACTAATCCCGATAATCATGAGACGGAAAATATTGAAGTGCCGGCCAGCCATTTTGGCTTAGGCGTCAATCCGCTCGTTGCCTATATCATTGCGGATCGGCTCGCGCAGGCCGACGGGGAGTGGGCTCCGTTTGACCGCGCAGGATTTAAGAGCGTGTTGTTTAAAGCGCCAGCGAACGCCTAGTAATCGTCTTCATCATCATTGATCCGGCGACGTTCGCGTTGATCCTGGCGCAGGGCCGATTTTGTATTCTCAATGATCTTGCGCAACATGATCGGGTTATCGAGATCGGGCAGGGTGATGACGCCGACGCCCGTGCCGCGCAAAACCAGTTTGCCGTATCCAAGAACCCTTCCCCATACAGATTGGTGAAGCGTAATTTCCTCAATCTTGTTGAGGCTCACTTCCTGCGTGTTGCGGGAGATCAATCCGGTTTTGTAGACAAACCGATAGGTCGTGACGACGATCTCGGTTGTTACCAGAAGAATGATATGGTTTAGCAGGATGATGGAGCCTGAGACGCCAGCGATGATCGCCGACCACCAGCCGACTTTGAGTTCTTCATAAGGAACTTCCGCAGCAAACTGGATATAGAAAAACATCACCAGAACGCCCGCGCCAATGGCGAACCACATCACCGGGAAAAAGCTGTAGGTCCAATTAAAATTGGCCCGGTGTATAATATCTTCGCCGCCCGCTAACGTCTGTTCAACGTATGACATACCCAATCCCCGCTATAATCGTTCCATCTACTGTATATAGGTAAACTTCCCCAAGGGAAAACGCCTGAATACATTGAATTCCCACTATCGGCGCGATATGACGCCGCGCTGTCCCTCAATAGCTACGATTCGCGGACTTTAGGAGCTTTTACAACCCCATGGCGAAATACCAATATATCTACTTCATGTCCGGCCTGACCAAACAGTTCACGGGCGGCAAAAAAATATTGGAAGACATACACTTACAGTTTTTCCCGGATGCCAAAATCGGTGTGGTCGGGGTCAACGGTTCGGGCAAGTCGACCTTGCTGAAAATTATGGCGGGTGTCGATCAGGAGTTTGCTGGCGAGGCCTATGCCGCAGATGGGGCCAAGATCGGCTATCTGGCGCAGGAACCGGAGCTGGATGAGACCAAGACGGTATTTGAAAATGTCATGGACGGCATCGGCGGGGTCAAAGAGAAAATTGACGAATTCAACGCCGTCTCTGCGGAGCTTGGCGAGAATTACTCTGACGAGTTGATGGAAAAGATGTCGGCGTTGCAGGAGGAAATCGATGCGGCCGACGGATGGGACATCGACAGCAAAATTGACATGGCCATGGGCGCGCTTCGGTGTCCGCCCGGTGATTGGGCCGTCGATAAACTATCAGGCGGGGAAAAGCGCCGGGTTGCGCTTGCGCGCTTATTGTTAGCGAAACCGGATTTACTCTTACTCGACGAACCGACCAACCATCTCGATGCGGAGTCGGTTGCCTGGCTTGAGCATCATTTACATGAATATCCGGGCGCCGTTGTTCTGGTTACCCACGATCGTTACTTCCTG
>BQJH01000251.1 GCA_021604605.1 Hyphococcus sp. | reverse complement strand
CGATCTAGGACCAACATCACGCACCACAGAAAGCTGGGATGAAACCGCCGGAGCCGTAAGACGACCGTAGCGTAACACAAGATCCCAATCCTGCAGTCGACGCAGGCGTACGTCAAAACCGCCCAACTGATCATAAAGACGGCGATGATGGATCAGCGTATTGAGGTCGATATAGTTGGCGCGAAGAAGCGCAAACCGTTTATAGGGTTGCGCCGCGTGCACCGCGCCGGTCTCGGTTCGCCAACCGCCATACGCCATCGCTGCCCCGGCATTGCGCGTGGCGGCGAGCAGTTTTTCGACGTGATCGGGATCAAGAATATTGTCACTATCCACGTAAGCAATCCAGTCGCCTTTTCCTGCTGCAAGACCAGCATTGCGCGCCGCCGCCGCGCCCTTATTTTCCTGACGCAAAATCGTTAGCTGCCCAGCGCTGATCGCCGCCGTAAAAGTTTCTTCCAGTAATTCAGCGCCGCCATCCGTACTGCCATCATCAATGGCATAGACGGTGACATCGACGGTTTGTTCCAGCGCAGAGCGCACCGCAGCAACAATGCTTTTCCGGCGATTGTAAAAAGGTGTGATGATATCAACACGATCACCCACTGGCGCATGGCCAGAGGGATCGGAAGGCGCATAAAATGTCAGGGCGCTTAGTAAGGGAGAATGTTGCGAGGGCGGCAAAGCAGCGCGCGTCGCACTGTTGACGAGGCGGCCTTCGAATTGACCTGAAGCGGCATAATGAACGAGTGGGTGAAGCGCGCCGACATCGGGATACATTTCCTGATAAGCAATCAGGTCAAAGCCAGCCCGTCGGGCTGTACCCATGGCGCTATAGCGCGCTACCGCCCCGCTCGGACCATATCTCAAAGGCCAAAATGCAATCTCACGAAGAGAATTGATTCGCGCGCGCCATACGTTGCGCGTAACCGGCTCCGCACCCGTCAAAGGTCCATAAAGCGCTTCAAAACGCGCTGCCCGATTTCGCCGGACCGTTCCGGATGGAACTGCAGTCCGATGAAATTTTCGTGGCCTATCGCCGCCGTCAGGCGATGCCCGCCATATTCAGTTTCCGCAAGAATGGTGGACTTATCCTCCGGCACGCAATGATAGGAATGAACAAAATAGGCCGACACCGCACCGGACTGAAAACCGCCAAGCGGGCTTGCATTCCATTTCGCTTCGCCACCTTGCGTCGCCACAAGCCGCCCCCATGAAATATGAGGTACCGGGATTATTTTCTCGTCGTCCGTCACTGAAGGGATGCGCGCGACAACGCCGTCCACATAACCAAGCCCGTCATGGTCCCCAAATTCGGTCCCGTGCGACATTGCCATCTGCATCCCGACGCAAATGCCCATAAAGGGCCGGCCGGTTTCTTTGTAGCGCTTCAGGACCTCGTCGAACCCTTGACTTTTTAAGGCGTCCACCGCTTTACCGAACGCCCCGACGCCCGGAAGGATTATCCGATCGGCGGCGGCGATTTCAGCGCTTTTGTTGGTGAGCAACGGGTCTTCACCAATCTTGCGAAGCGCATTGCAAACAGAAAAGACATTGCCGATGCCATAATCAATCACCACGATCTTGCTCATGATGCGACTTCCGCCACAAGCGCGGCGCGTTCGCTATCGATATCACGCACATCAATCCCAGCGTCCGCACAGGCAACGCGTAAGTCAGGCAATGTCACCTGATCATAATGTAGTGCGCGCGCCATAGCGATGGCGCTGAGCCTGTCTACTTTTTGAAATGTATCGGTGACATGGGCGGTTTTCGAGACACCGCCGCAAGCGATCACCGGCAACTTGACGGCATTCGTCACCGCGTCGATCAGCGCCAAATCCATGCCGAGCCCGGTGCCGTCCTGATCGACGGATGTAACAAAGATCTCGCCGGCGCCGCGAGCCTCACCCTCGATTGCCCATTCAACGACATCAAGGCCCGTATGGTTGCGGCCATTATCAGTCATCGCTTCCCAGCCACCGCCGGGCAAGGATTTTGCCTCAATTGAAAGCACTGTCGCCTGGGCCCCATAAGTGCCTGCGATATCGGTGATCAATTCCGGGTTTTTCGTCGCCGCCGTGTTGATAGCGACTTTATCGGCGCCAACCGCCAGCAATTCTTTCACAGCTGCGAGCGAGGATATGCCTCCGCCTACGGTGATCGGGATGAACACCTGACTAGCGACACGCTCGACAATATCAGCAAGATTGTTGCGCTCATAAAGGCTCGCAACGACATCCATATAGATAAGCTCGTCGACCCCTTGATCGTAATAACGCAACGCTTTTTCTTCCGGATCGCCAACTTTACGCCAGCCCTCAAGACGCATCCCTTTTATGAGATGCTGCATCTTGACATCGAGCCGCGAGATAATCCGTCTACGCATGGTACTCCTATCGCTACGGACAGTTAATTGGCGTCGAAGACGCGTTTGCGTAAATGCCACTCACCGTTCTCATAGGCCCACAAATGCGGCGGACGGAAACGATTGGCAAGGGCGTCATAATAAGCGCGATCCATAACCGGGCTTTCAAACTGTTTTGACGCTTCGGGAAACTCATCTTCCGGAATGCTTAAATATTTGAAGCATTCTTCCGAGAAGCGTTCAGGGAACTCACCATCATAGCGCTTGACAAGAGCAACAGCTTCTTCGCGCTCAATATCGCCAGAACGAACTTCCTGCGCAGCGTCATACGTCGTGCGGCCAATGCCGAACTTCACAAACGTTGTGTGGTAATGAAAATCATCGATCTTGTCGTCGATCGAATTATATCTCGAATAAGTGCCGGCTGTGCGTTCTGGTGACGCTTCGAACCCACCATTTTCAACCGCGTGATAGTACGCCGCCTGCGGGTGCCATTGCAGATAATAGCCCAGGTAATGCACTTCTATATTGTGCTTAGCGAGGTCCTCCGGATTGGAGGGCATATAAACTTCAAGATCGGCCCGGCGAACACCGAACTGATTGACAAGATCGTGCACAGACGTACCGCCGAAATAAATCTCATTTTCATCGGCCGCAGAGAAATAATCATAGGTGCGCTGCGCTGATGTATTATCGGCAATCGGGTTGCCATATTCCGCTTCGTTCTCACCATAAAAGATCAGCGGGATGCCCATTCGCTGCGCAAAGCGCGGGGCGAACCCTTTTTGACCGATGATAAATGGTTGGAACGGGTGGAAGATATTTTCAACCGCAAGGCGCGTCATCAGGCGTTTGACACGGCCATTACCGGTCATCAGGTAGTTGTCGAAGCCGGAGTGGATCCATCGCTGAAAATTGCGCCAGCCCCAATCGGTATAAATGTTCGGCGCCCAGGTGCATGTCAGAGGGTTCATGCCGAATTCATATTTCAACATCCAGGACTGATAGAACGAATCCTTACCGCCCGATCCCGGCACCAGACAATCATGTGAACCATTACGCGAACGATATTTGTCGCAAAGTTCTTTCAATTCTGCACGGCGGTGGTCCCAGTCGATAATTTCCTGCTTGCGTTCGGCCTGACGGCAGGCGTCGCAGACGCCCTCTTCATCGAGAGAAATGACCTGCTTCTTGGACGCTGCGGTGTGCTTGTATTCAACCGTCGAATTCGGACGCTGGTTGGAGATGACACAACGCGAACAGAATTCGATATTCTGCGGCAAACCGTATTTCGTGTCGGGATCCCTATGGGACGGCGCATAAGCCGCCTCGTCTATCTTGTCTTTACGGGGGTCAGTGTAAAATTTGCTCATTCCGGTTTCTGTCTAACTCGAATTTAACTGGTCGAGATCGACGGATCGGCCGCTTCTCCCGGGGTGATAGCGGCGACCGGCCGCTCGAAAAATGTTACGCACCGCACCTAAACGCGCCGTCCGCCGGTCTATCCACGAATTCGCGTACCACTACAACGGGCCTAGACCCCACGCAACAGGCGCCATCGGGCCTTCTCCAACGCCCGATGGCGCGCCAGCTTTTGGTCGGCGGCAAAGCCCATGACAAAATTCTAGTATTTTAGGTATTGGGCATCTAAAACATTCAAATTGTGGCTAAAATTATTTTGACAGCAAGGGATGTCGGCGGGGCGGGCCATATCGGGGCAATCGCCGGCGCATTGGACAGGCGCGGACAACAGACGCGTATTCTTGCACAGGGCAAAGCCGTCAATGCCCTCAACGAAATGGGGGCTCGCAGCGACAATGTTGATGAGGTCTTCACTACAATTCCGGACGGAAAGCCGCTCTCTGCTGCTAAGGTCGAAATATTCGCAGAGATTCTCGCGTCGACAGGCATTGATGCGGTCGTCAATGCGATGTCGACATTCGGTTCTTATGGCGTCGACGAAGCGGTGTTCATAGCAGCCCGGCAACAAAATATCCCGACATTCACGATGCAAGATTTCTGGGGTGACGTCGAAAGGGTCAACGGCGCGACCGCCGATCATACATTTGTGCTCGACGAATTCGCCGCTTCGCTGACGGTGGAGCGGGTCG
>BQJH01000250.1 GCA_021604605.1 Hyphococcus sp. | reverse complement strand
AGGAGGCCGACGCAAAAGGCGCGGGTCTTATTATCAATCCTGGCGCCTATACCCACACCTCGATCGCGCTTCTCGACGCCCTGAAGGCCGCAGCCCTGCCGAAAATAGAGCTGCATTTGTCGAATATCCACGCCCGGGAGGAGTTCCGCCGCCATTCCGTGACGGCGAGTGCGGTAAATGGCGTGATTATGGGATTTGGGGCGCCGGGCTATCGCTTAGCCCTTGAAGCGATTAATAATCTTATTAAAAGCGACTAATTCCCGGCGAGGCTCGACCCCTCAGAGACACGCCGGTTGGGGCAACACGTAAAACGGAAGATGCATGGTGGGAAAAAACGGAAACAATGATCGCGCTCTGGAAACAGCCTGGATCCGCGAACTTGCCGGCATTCTGGAAGAAACCCGGCTGACAGAAATTGAAGTTGAAAAGGACGGCGTGCGGTTACGCGTTTCCCGCCAAGGTGGCGGAGCGCCTATCGTCGCGGCCGCGCCGCAGCCCGCAGCCCAGCCAATAGCGACAGCAGCACCTGCCGCCGCCCCGACGTCAAATGGCGGCGATCACCCTGGTGCGGTGAAATCTCCTATGGTTGGCACGGCCTACCTCTCCTCCTCCCCCGGCGCGCCGGCTTTTGTCAGTGAAGGCGGACAGGTGAGCGAAGGCCAGACAGTGATGATCGTTGAAGCCATGAAAACCATGAACCCGATTACGGCGCCGCGCTCAGGCAAGGTTACAAAAATTCTTGTGAGCGACGCTCAACCCGTAGAGTTCGACGAGCCGCTCATGATTATTGAGTAATACCGCTTTGCTTTTGTGTACGCGCCGTCGCGCGAGCCTGTTCGGCGCTGATCGATGGATAAAAGATGTTTAAAAAAGTCCTGATTGCCAATCGCGGCGAGATTGCCCTTCGCATTCACCGGGCATGCAAAGAGATGGGCATTGCTACGGTTGCGGTTCACTCAACGGCGGACGAAAACGCCATGCATGTGCGCCTCGCCGATGAAAGCGTGTGCGTTGGCCCGCCCGCGCCAAAGGACAGCTATCTCGATATTCCAGCGATTATTTCCGCAGCGGAAATCACCGGCGCCGATGCCATTCATCCGGGTTATGGCTTCCTCTCAGAGAACGCACGCTTTGCAGATATTATTGAAGCGCACAACATCACGTTTATCGGGCCGCGCGCTGAACATATCCGGGTAATGGGTGATAAAATCGCCGCCAAGGAAGCGGTCGGCAAGGCGGGGATTCCGCTGGTGCCGGGGTCGAAAGGCGAGCTGAAATCAATCGACGAGGCCCGCGCGGCCGCTGAAAAAATCGGCTATCCTGTTTTGGTCAAAGCTGCTTCCGGCGGCGGCGGCCGCGGCATGAAACTGGCGCCGACAGCCAACGATATCGAAGAAGCGGTTTCAACGGCAAAAACAGAATCCAAAGCCGCCTTTGGGGATGATGCAGTTTACCTTGAAAAATATCTGACCCTGCCGCGCCATATCGAAATCCAGATCATCGCTGACGCTCACGGCAATGTTGTGCAGCTTGGCGAGCGGGACTGTTCCCTGCAACGGCGCCACCAGAAAGTTCTGGAAGAAGCCCTGTCGCCTGCCCTCACTAATGATGAACGCGTCAAAATCGGTGAGACGGTTCGCAAAGCCATCGAAAGTCTCGGCTATCTCGGCGCGGGTACAATTGAGTTTCTTTATGAAAATGGTGAGTTCTACTTCATCGAGATGAACACCCGCCTGCAGGTTGAACACCCGATCACCGAACAGGTCACCAATATCGATATTGTGCGTGAGCAGATTAATGTTGCCGCTGGCAACAAGCTGAGCTTCACACAAGACGACATCAGTTTTCACGGCCACTCCATGGAATGCCGCATCAACGCTGAGCACCCGAAAACCTTTGCCCCATCGCCCGGCAAGATCACCAGTTTTCATGCCCCGGGCGGGCCGGGTGTGCGTTTTGATTCCGCGATTTATACCGGTTACTCAATCCCGCCCTATTATGACTCCATGATCGGCAAGCTTGTTGTCTGGGCCGACAATCGTGAATTGTGCATTGCGCGCCTGCGCCGGGCCTTGTCGGAAATGGCCATCGCCGGGATCGAAACCACGATCCCGCTCTTTATCGATCTGGTTGAAAACCCTCAATTCCAGGCGGGCGATTACAACATCCACTGGCTGGAGAAGTGGTTGGCTGAGAAGGCCTAACCGGAGCAGGCGACAAACTCAGCCAGTGCTATTTTCGTGCTTTCCTCATATTGATTACTAACGGGGATCTCCATCGCATTATTGAGTTTAACGCTGCGCAACTTCTCCCCTAATGTGACTGCTGAAATTATCGCGCCCGGTCGAATGAAAAATGATCGGTGGCAACGCATCAACCCATAAGGCGCAAGAACTTCAATAAGGCTACTGAGAGCGCCCCGATATAAATGCTCCCCACCTTCAGTGTAGATTGCGATATAATTTCCCTTTGAAGCGCCTGCGATGATGTCATCAATAAGAACATAATCGACACGGCCCTGGGATTTAACCGCGATGCGCGCCTGATTTTCAGAATGGCTTTTCTGCTTGTGTGCACTTCCGTACCCGGCCAAAAAAGCGATCAGGAAAATCAAAACGTCTGAGGCCCACTCCGTTAAACGAGTATGAGAGACTGCCTCGCTGGCGCTCATGCCTTGCACCGGCGCATAGACCGCAACGAAATAGAGAAAGATTGCCCCGAATGCTGCAGCAAACATCATCAAGGCTTCAAACGCTGTCATAAAGCGATTACGATTTAGTTCTCGCTGACGCCGAGCCAACCAGAAGACAGTGGGCCCAAGGACAATCCATGGGGCAAATCCGAGAGCGTAAGCAGTAAGGTTTTCCAATAACTTTGGGTCAGCGCCAAATCTGGCGCTATCGATATATGAAAACCCGCCATAAAGCGTAACAACACAGAGCCATCCTGCAATCGCCGCAGCGATCTGCATAAGAACCTGAGTTGCTGCGCCCTTGTGCAGCCCGCTTTGGTCGCCAAACCATAATACGATTGATCGAAGCTGCGCCATCATATCCCCTTTTCGTAAACCGGTAGACACCGTGCCGGTTCAACGCCGTCCAACTCGTCCCCGCCACCATTCATTCATACCATGAGCAAGGAAATTCATCCCAGACCGCTTGATACGGTCTATCGCGTTTTAGGAACAGTTCGTAGATCGTCACTCCTGTTTTATGAGAAAGGACTTTCAATGAAAGCGACCAACCTCCCCTTAACTGCAATTACCATCTTCTCATTGAGCTTCATATCCTTTAGCGAAGGGTTAGCTCAAAATGCGACTGACAATACTTTCGAACCACCGTGCCTTAAGGAGCCGATCACTGATTTTGATTTCTGGGTCGGCGATTGGGTGGCTTTCGATTATGATACTGGCATCGTTCAAGGGATCGACCGGATTGAAAAAATCAACAATGGCTGCGCTGTTTTTCAAAACTGGACCCAACTAACTGACCGCTACAGGGCAAACGGTTCACCTTTCCGATATGCGGGCATTTCATTAAGCTCTGTCTTGCCTAGCGGAAAGTGGCAGCAAGTCTGGGTTGGCAATTATGGCGGCACCGCAGTCTTAACTGGCGGCTTGGATGAGGAAGGAACAATGGTCATCACAACTGCTGAAGCACAAGCGCAAAATGGCGCTACATTCAAGCGCAGTTGGTATTGGGATCCACAAGACGACGGAACACTACATTCATGGGGCGAAGTCTTCATAAAAAATAAAGACGGCACATGGAGTGAACCCACTATTCCCTGGAATTTGCGGTATGTCCCCCGCGCCGATGCGCCAAACCTCTCCACCACTCCCAAGGAAGAATAGAACCATTTCACGATTGCGGGCGCATCGTTGCGTCCGCAGCCTTAAGTCCCCATATTCTTCTCATGCCTCGCGATTCGGCCAATGCGATTTCGACTGACGAGCTGATTAAAGCTTATACGCTCGGCTATTTCCCTATGGCGCGAGCGCGCGATGAAGACGCTGTTGTCTGGGTTTTGCCTGATGAGCGCGGGGTCATTGCCCTTAATGAAGCACGATCGCCGCGCCGTCTCAGAAAATTTTTAAAAACTGAGCCGTTTGAAATCCGTATCAACACGGCCTTTACCGATGTGATGACGGCTTGCGCGGATGCGACCTCCGCCCGCCCCGACACATGGATCAATGATGCGATCATCGAAGCGTATACGGAGCTTCACTTTCAGGGGCTTGCCCATTCCGTTGAATGCTGGCGCAAAAACAAACTGGTTGGCGGCCTTTACGGATTAACGCTCGGCGCCGCTTTTTGTGGCGAGAGCATGTTCTCTCGTGAAACGGATGCCAGCAAAATCGCGATGCTGTATCTTATCGCGCGATTAAAAACTGGCGGTTTTCATTTTATTGATGCGCAATTTTACAATGAGCATCTTGTACAGTTCGGCCTCAAGGGCATGCCTGATGAAGACTACCAACCAATACTCGCAAAAGCGCTTGAAACAGAC
>BQJH01000249.1 GCA_021604605.1 Hyphococcus sp. | reverse complement strand
CCCGGGCCCGCTGCGTCTTCCGCCGCGACCGCCCATAAATTCTGAAAAGATATCGTCGAAAATATCGGAAAAGCCGCCTGCCGCACCGCCCATACCAGCGCCGAACCCGCCGCCACCCGCGCTCGCGCCATGACCGTTCTGGAAAGCAGCATGACCAAAGCGGTCATAGGCCGCGCGCTTTTGTTCGTCGGACAAGACGTCATAAGCCTCGCCCAGTTCTTTGAACTTTTTCTCCGCCGCAGGGTCACCCTGATTGCGATCAGGGTGATATTTCATCGCGCTCTTACGGAAAGCGGATTTCAACGCCGCAGCGTCTGCGCCACGCTCAACACCCAGAACTTCGTAATAACATTGCTGCGCCATTTTGCGCTTATCCCTAACAAGTGCGTAGTTCGTAGTGCGCCATACGCAGGGTCACCACGTACGACGCACAATCGCTACGAACTTTTAGTCTTTTTTGTCGCCGTCAACTTCTTCGAAGTCAGCATCGACAACATCATCGCTGTCGTCAGCTTCATCAGCGCCGCTCGCAGCGGCATCAGCCGCCGCATCCGCTTCTGCTGCGCCAGCGCCTTCTTTATACATTGCTTCGCCAAGCTTCATGGAAGCCTGAGCCAGCGCTGTCGCCTGGGCGTTGATTTCTTCAAGGCTGGCGTCTTCTTTGGCGAGGGTTTCTTTCAACTCAGCCAGCGTATCTTCGATCGCCTGCTTGTCATCACCTGAAATTTTCTCTCCGTACTCTTCGAGGTTTTTCTCGGTTGAGTGGACAAGCGCTTCGGCGCGGTTTTTCGATTCCACCCCTTCGCGACGCTCTTTATCGGCTTCGGCATTTGCTTCCGCGTCTTTGACCATTTGCTCGATATCATCATCGGACAGACCGCCAGAGGCTTGGATGCGGATCGACTGCTCTTTGTTGGTCGCTTTGTCTTTCGCCGAAACATGAACGATGCCGTTCGCATCAATGTCGAAGGTAACTTCAACCTGCGGGACGCCACGCGGCGCCGGTGGAATACCGACAAGGTCGAATTGGCCAAGCATTTTATTGTCGGCCGCCATCTCACGCTCACCCTGGAAGACCCGGATCGTCACCGCAGACTGATTGTCTTCCGCTGTAGAAAAGACCTGAGACTTCTTGGTCGGGATTGTGGTGTTGCGGTCAATCAACCGGGTAAAGACCCCGCCAAGGGTCTCAATGCCAAGCGACAATGGGGTCACGTCGAGCAGGAGAACGTCTTTAACGTCGCCCTGCAGGACACCAGCCTGGATTGCGGCGCCAAGAGCAACCACTTCGTCCGGGTTCACACCCTTGTGCGGCTCTTTGCCGAAGAACTGTTTTACCGTTTCCTGAACTTTCGG
Organism: Hyphococcus sp.; assembly: GCA_021604605.1. Classification (GTDB taxonomy): domain Bacteria; phylum Pseudomonadota; class Alphaproteobacteria; order Caulobacterales; family Parvularculaceae; genus Hyphococcus. The sequence goes on along the minus strand of BQJH01000249.1, from coordinate 3,156 downwards.
CATACGGGTCATGCCACCGACAAGGATGACCTCATCGATATCGCCAGAAGAAAGGCCAGCATCTTTTAAGGCCGCCTTACAAGGATCAACCGTGCGCTTAACGAGGTCTTCAACGAGGCTCTCAAACTTGGCCCGTGAAAGCTTCATGGTCAGGTGTTTTGGACCAGACGCATCAGCGGTGATGAACGGCAGGTTCACTTCGTAAGCAGAGGTTGAAGAAAGCTCTTTTTTGGCTTTTTCAGCTTCTTCTTTCAGGCGCTGTAGGGCGAGCTTGTCTTTGCGAAGATCAATGCCCTGATCTTTTTTGAATTCGTCAGCGAGGTAGTCAACGATGCGCAAGTCAAAGTCTTCACCGCCGAGGAATGTGTCGCCATTGGTTGAGAGAACTTCAAAAACGCCGTCGCCGATCTCAAGGATCGAGATATCGAATGTACCACCGCCGAGGTCATAAACAGCAATTTTTTCACTGCTGGTTTTCTTGTCCATGCCATAAGCAAGCGCCGCCGCTGTTGGCTCGTTGATGATCCGCAGAACTTCTAGGCCGGCGATCTTGCCAGCGTCTTTTGTCGCCTGGCGCTGGGCGTCGTTGAAGTAAGCAGGAACCGTGATAACGGCCTGTGTCACGTCAGAGCCCAAATAGGCTTCTGCGGTTTCTTTCATCTTTTGCAGGATGAAGGCTGAAATCTGGGAGGGGGCGTATTTCTCGCCACGGCTTTCAACCCAGGCGTCGTCATTGTCGCCTTTGACAATCGCGTAAGGCACCATGCCTTGGTCTTTTTTGACCGTTGGATCGCCAAATGGACGACCGATTAAACGCTTGATGGCAAAGAATGTGTTTTCCGGGTTTGTCACCGCCTGGCGTCGTGCTGGCTGGCCAATCAAACGCTCGCCATCTTCGGTAAACGCCACAACGGACGGCGTCGTACGGACGCCCTCGGCATTTTCGATAACTTTGGGCTCTTTGCCCTCCATCACGGCGACACAGGAGTTCGTGGTCCCGAGGTCGATCCCGATAACTTTGCTCATTTAGTCTTCTCCTTCACAAGCGAGCCATCCTTTATATTTCCGGCCTTCAATTGGCTTTAACGGCTAAAGCAGCCAGATAACGCCTGAAAAGCCCCGGAAGCGGATGCGCCCCTATCAATAGACAACAAATTCAGTGCTGCGCCCCGCAACACGTGTTCGGGCGGGATATAAGTAGGCGCAAGTCACCCCGCAACCCCGCTTGGGGCCTTATTGAGGGAAAATTTTGCCCGCGATTTGCCGGTTAAATTTCCAGTAAGGATTGAGACCCGGCTTTCAGCGCCTTTACTCTCCGGAAGGCGTGTCAATTTTCGCCGCCGCACGGACCAGATTGACGAATTCGGCCCGGTCTCCATAGGGATCTTCGCCCTTGGCGCCTTGGGCCATCTCGATGATATCCTCATAGGCATAATCATCTGTGTATCCGGCGCGCTTTAGCTTTTGGCCAAAGGCGGCAACCGCCGCTGCAAAGCGCGCATCACGAGGCGCATCCGACAAGGAGGCGATGGCCGAAGACACGCGAACAGGCTGTTCGATCAGTCGGCTTTTTTCTTCTTCAGGCAATTTGTAACGCAACCTGACAAAAGCGAATTCGTCTTTTGGGCCATCAACTGCTGCAGACGGCACATAGCGAAGATCATCAATCAGACGCGCGTCCGAGCCAACCAGCGCAAGCTCATAAAGCGCCGTCACCGTATGGCCCGAGCCAATATCGCCAGCATCGATCGCATCATTATTGAAATCTTCCGTATTCAGAATACGTGTTTCATAACCAATCAGCCGATACTCGGCGACCACCGCCGGATTAAATTCAACCTGGAACTTTAGATCGCGGGCAATCGGGAAAAGCGTTGAGCGAAACTCCCGAACCAACACCTTGCGCGCCTCATTCAGCGTATCGATATAGGCGGCAACGCCATTGCCAGCCTGCACAAGCTTCTGTGCGATCACGTCATTATAGTTGCCTTCGCCGAAACCAAGAACCGTAAGATATATACCGGTTTTACGCTTGCGGGCGACAAAGTCTTCAAGGCTGTCAGCGTCAACAACGCCAACGTTAAAATCACCGTCTGTCGCCAGAATAATCCGGTTGACCTTGTCCTTGGCGAAATTTTCTTCCGCGAGGGAATACGCCAGCGCAATACCGGCGCCGCCCGCCGTTGATCCACCGGCCTCAAGATTGTTCAACGCTTCAATGATCTTTGTTTTCTGGTTGCCGGGTGTTGGTTCCAGCACGACACCCGCGGCGCCCGCATAAACCACAATCGAGATGCGATCGTCTTTCGACATTTCTTCGACCAAAAGGGCAACTGACTTCTTGACCAGAGGCAGCTTGTTTTCCGAATTCATGGAGCCGGAAACATCAAGCAGCAAGACGATGTTGGCGTCTGGTGTTTTTTCCGGCTGAATATCATAGCCCTTAACGCCGATATGCATGAGCTTTGTTCCAGCGTTCCACGGAGACGGTGTTACCCACACAGTTGGAGAGAATGGCGCCTCAGCACTTTTGGGTTCTTTGTACTGATAATCGAAATAATTGACGAATTCTTCGATCCGCACTGAGTCCGAGGGTGGCAGCTGGTTGTTCTTTGAAACATAGCGCCGCATTACCGAGTAAGCAGTTGTGTCCACGTCAGAAGAAAATGTTGAGACCGGTTCTTTTGAAGCAAGCTTGACCGGGTTGGGGTCAACGTCTTCATATTGCTCGGTGATTTGAGGTTCGGGTTGAGGGGGCATCCGCATTAGTGGGGCAGAAACAACACCCGCCGTCGTGTTTGCAAAATCTGTCGTTCTTTTTGTTCCCGTCACCATTATTTCATCGCGGGCCGCTTCTTCAGCAACCTCAATGTCAGGCCCCTCCGAAGTAGTACAGGCCCAGGCTGTCAACGCAGCAACACCCGCCGCCGCCATCAAAAATTTATTCATTTGCTCTCCCCTTAAGTTTGTTTGCGCAAGGCGTTTGCCCGGTTTGCAAAAGCTAAACGCCGGACAGATTGATGCAGTTAAAAGGCCGAAATAGGGCGGTCTTTAGCCAATATTCCGACGCCGTTGGCTGACTGCCGGCGCGACGGCCCCTAATTCAGTTCGCGCACGACCCGGAAGCCATTGTCGAACTCGCGAGCGGATTGCGTC
>BQJH01000248.1 GCA_021604605.1 Hyphococcus sp. | reverse complement strand
GAGACTTTTCACAAGCTGCGTGAGCAATATCTCCCGACAGCGCTCAAACCGCCTTTTAACGCAAAAGCGCGTCAGGCCGCCGGCCTTTCAGAGGAGTATTATGCCCCATAACGAGACGAGATCGAATTTGGCGCCGAGCAAGCCTAATAAAACGAAAAAAAATACGTTACAGCATCACATAACTGTTGCGTAATGTTCGAATTTACGCTGCAATATATTAAGGGGTGGCAGCGCATAGTTTGGTCTGTGTGTGTGCAAGGGGCGTTTGTTGAATGAGCCGTCGTTCCGGTAACAAAATGAAGCGAGTACTCGGTCGCCTTTTTAAAGAGCGGCAAATCTACCATCGTAGTGACGGCGTCGTACATTTTATTTCGATGTCCGCCAAAACGCAGGTAGCGCTTGCTATTGTAGCTCTCGCAGCTTTGCTGTGGGTGGCCTACTCCTCCGTCAACGTTGTTTTTAAAGAGCAGATTATTGTTGCAAAAGAGCAGGAACGGCTCGTGCTGCAAACAAACCTCTCAAAACGCCTGACAGACGCCAAGCGAGCTTACGACGACGTCAGCTATCTAAACAACACGATTGAGCGCGAATTTGACCAGACGATGGACGATATCTGGTCTCGTCACCGCGCGCTCTCGAATATGGTCGAGCGCAAAGCGTCGGTTGATCAGGGGCTGCTAGAGCAGGCAAGTAACCTTTCCGCTGCGGGCGGGCCTAACGGGCAACAACCGACAAACGCAAATCGCGTCATGATCGATATCACACCAGGCGAGCCAACCCCGCGCCAATCCCGAATCTCTGTCCTGAAAAAAGAAGCCGCGCTGGAATCGAGCATGCGACGCCAGAGATTTCAAAATGAAAACCTTGCCGCTGATGCGATCGACTCTATGGAGAAAGCGTCTGCGGAACTTTATGCTGAACAGATTTTGTTGCTTGCCTCAGTGGAAGAAAAGGCGACGAGACAGATTGATGATCTGGAACGGGTCATCTCAAGCACAGGTATCTCAGCCAGTAATATCCTGACGCCAGCAAAGATTTCCAACGTGATGCTCGCGCAAGGCGGTCCGTTTATCGAGCCGGGGCAAGAAAACAGCGTTCAGTCACGTTTCTTTACGCACGCAAATCGGACAGCAGCTAAAATTGACAAACTGGCAGCGATGCAAAAAGCCGTTAGCCATTTACCACTTTCCTCTCCCCTCACCGTGACGCGCCGCTTCACCAGTGGGTTCGGCATTCGCCGGGATCCAATTAACGGACGGCATTCAAGCCATCATGGCATTGATTTTGCTGCTCCTTGGGCGTCGCCAGTAACAGCGACGGGCATTGGCATCGTTAAGTATGCCGGAACACGCTCAGGATGGGGACGCATGGTTGAAATCGACCATGGCAACGGGTTCGTAACGCGTTACGCGCATATGAGCCGGATAACAGTAAAGGCGGGGCAGAAGGTCAAACTTCACGACAAGGTTGGCGAATTGGGGTCAAGCGGTAGGTCAACAGGACCTCACGTTCACTACGAAATCCTTTTTCGAAACAGACCTGTCAATCCGCGGCGATTTATTGAGGCAGGTAGATATGTTTTCGAAAGCTAAAACTAACAAATCATCAAATTCCAAAGCGCAAGGCAGCCCGTTGAAAGAAACGCCTGCAGCACAAGCCAGTATTCAGTCGTCTTCAAAAAGGTCAGGTGTTATGAAGCCAGCGGGCGTACCCTCAATTATCTCCGCAGATGTTATCATGCGCGGTAACGTCAACTCTTCAGGTGAGATTCAGTTTGATGGATCGCTCGAAGGCGATGTTAAAGCGGGCTCTTTGATTATCGGTGAAAAGGCCACCGTCAAAGGTGAAGTCATTTGTGAAACAGTAACTGTGCGTGGCCGGGTCGAAGGCGGCATTCGCGCTAAGTCAGTTTCTCTTGCGGCAACTGCCCATATTCAGGGCGACATTCTTCATAGCTCATTATCGGTTGAAACAGGCGCCCATTTTGAAGGTAATTGCCGGCATTCAGATGACCCACTGTCTGACGCATCAGCAAAAGACTTCAGACGCTCTCGCCCTTCTTCAGGCCAGCCAGCACCGCGCCCCGTGAATACATCGATGGATGACGGTGAAAAAGCCGCCCATGCGAACGACACACCTTCATTTTTGAACCAGTCGCGTTCACCACTCAGATAGCGCGCTAAAACAGAACACTAAAAAAGGCCGCGATATTCGCGGCCTTTTTTGTATTCACTTGTATTGGAGATATTGCGTCCTAACGGCCGCGCATCCCCGCAAGTCCTGAGATGGTTGTTAAAAGGCCAGCAGCCGCTGCTAAATAAGCTCCCCACTGCATACTTGGTAAGCCGAGACCATCCGTCGCCATCAAGGTCAACGCCATATAACCAATGGCTGCGATCGACCCAAGGCCAGCAACGACTGTGACAATGCTTGTTATGCGGCCGATAAATGGCAGCAAACCAATAATGCCGAGCCCAGCTGCGCCAATCGCCAACATTGACGCCCAGGACATCGCCTTCCCAACCATGTTAGACTCATTCAGCATTCCATCAGATGCACACTCTTCACCAAGTGGAACCGTAAGATTACGAAGGCAACCGATTGCCTCACCGATAAAATACTCCCCCGATATCGTTGAAACCCTATCGCCTGTAGCAGCGCCTGACGTTGTTTCAGAAAACATCGGACCGAAAAAAATTGCCGCCACAATGGCTAGCGGTAACAAAATGCGAGTCATCAGACCCCCCGTATTGACCTACAACAAAGATAGGAGTTTACCCTTTGTTAACGGTTAAGCCAAGCACCCACGCGCCTCCATAAAACAAGGCCCTAGCTCAAAAACAAGGTAAACAATCACAAAAATAACGCGCCTCTCGCCCACTAAAAGCTGTCAAAACGGACGCTGTAAGAATTTTTGTATTCAGAATGGATCGATTGAGTAATGACAAAATCTGCAACTTTTACGTTGGCCGCCATTCAAGCTGCGTCTGTTCTCTTCGACAAAAAAGCATCAACCCAAAAAGCATGTGATCTCATTGCTGATGCTGGTCGCCGCCGGGCCGATTTCGCAGTCTTCGGGGAGAGCTGGTTGCCAGGCTATCCGTTTTGGGTCGATGGCGCCGTTGTTGATTTACTCTGGGAAGCAAGCGCTGAATATTTGCGCAATTCGATTGAAATCCCCGGACCAGAAACGCAAGCTCTCTGCGCAGCCGCAAAAGCGGCAAATGTTGATGTTGTCATTGGCGTTGCCGAAAAGGATCCGTTCACAGAAGGCACCGCCTATTGCACAGCCCTTACAATTGGGCGCGAAGGTGAAATCTTAAATCGCCATCGCAAACTAAAACCAACACACGCAGAACGCATTATCTGGGGCGATGGCGATGGCGCCGGTCTTCGCGTCAATCAACGCAGCTATGGCAGGGTTAGCGCGCTGAACTGCTGGGAACATCAAATGATGTTGCCCGCCTATGCTCTCGCTGCACAAGGTGCCCAAATCCATGCAGCCCTTTGGCCCGGTTGGGAAAAGACACCGCGCGATGGAGAATATTGTTGGGCGCGCCAACATCTTCTTTCCAGAGCTTTTGCCAGTCAGGCCGGCGCCTATGTGGTTTGTTCCGCCGGGCTCCGCCTTGAAGAACATATCCCTGAGCGTTGGCGCCCACTCGGTGTTTGGGAGCACACAGGACAATCCGTCATTATTGATCCGCGTGGTGAAATTATTGCTGAAGCAAAAGACGAAGAGACAATCCTCACCGCAGAAGGCTCGCTTGAAATCGTTGCCGCCGCAAAAGCAGCATGTGATATCGCCGGGCATTATTCACGGCCTGACGTGTTTGATTTTTCTGTGAATTTAGGCGCAACCGGGCCACGTGTTAAACTCAACACAGAACCCACCTTCCCTTCACCTGAGCAGAGCGTCGCCGATCATGCTGAGGAAGAATAAGTTTGCAGAGATTGGGACAGCTTATCGTCAAAACGACTAAGCTGCTCATCCCATTGATAATCTTGCAGGACCGTTTCACGGGCCGCCTCGCCTATTTTTTGGGCTTTTCCTTGGTCAGCTAACAAAGCCGCAATCTCGTCCGCCATATCATCAGGCTGGTCGGCAACAATTATATCCTTAGCCGGATCACAAGCGATGCCCGCGGCAGCCGCACTAGTCGCCACGACTGGCTTGGCGCAAGCCATCGCCTCCAGCACTTTATTTTGTACGCCTCGGGCAATTCGTAATGGTGCGACCGCGGTTTTGGCAGCCCATATATAAGGGCGCACATCATCGACACGCCCTGTTACTTTTACACCGTCAATATTTTGAAGCGCTGTTATCTCTTTGGTTGGATTTGCCCCAACAACAACAAACCGCGCGTCTGGTTTTTGTTTGCGCAATAAGGGCCAAACAGTTTCTACGAAATATCTTACCGCATCGACATTCGCGCGATAATCCATAGCCCCCGTAAAGATCACGTCAGATGATTTTGAGTTTTCAATTTGCGGCGCCTGCGGATAAAAATAG
>BQJH01000247.1 GCA_021604605.1 Hyphococcus sp. | reverse complement strand
AGCTTGGCGAGGTCGCCGCCGGGATGCATGCAAACCGTCCATGTCCCCGTCGAGATAACGGTCGGGCGATCACCAGCGGCCACCCCCAGGAAGCGGCCGTAACTTGCATTGCTGTCATGCACGCCCGTAAGAACCTTACAGTCAGGCGCAAGTCCCGTCGCGTCGGCGACCGAGGGCAGAACATGGCCTAGTACCGACCACGCAGCTTGCATAGGCGCAAATTTTTCTTGCCAGTTAAGCCGCTCCACGAGCGAAGACCATCTCCTATCTACGGGATTCCAAAGATCCGTATGCGATCCCAATGAAGAAACCTCACAAGCCGCAACCCCGCATAACCGCCAGGACCAATATTGCGAATAAGGAAGAATATATGTTGCGGCGGCGAACTCGTTAGGAAAGCGCTTCGACTGCCAGTATAATTGTCGCGCGAGATTTAGCCCGGCCTGCAGATTGGCTGAGTAGCTCTCATGAAAACCCGGCCGCAACTCATCATAGGCATCGCCCCACTCGTCAACGCCGGTCCATTCATAATCCATGACCTGCAGAACAAGTCCATCATCGCTTTTTTCTGGCTCCGAATGAGTAAGCGCCGCTCCTGCGCCGTGCGCTGCAACGCAAATATGACTGATAGCATGGCTCCGCGCCGCATCTTTGATCGTTGACAGCATCCACTTCCAGATCGCTCCTACATCATAAGAACGATAATGTTCGCCTTCTCGGACAAGATTGGCGGTGACGCGAGAAAATCGAGTTGAGCCGGCGGCGTCCAGCACTGAGGTTTTGATGTTCGTCTTGCCAATATCGATGACAAGAAGACAATTCACCGGCATTTAACGGCGTCCAAATATGTAGTAGCGAATGGGGCATCCGTAAATTGCATCTTTGATACTCTAGTTCATGCCGTTGATGGAATCCAACCGGGTCTATTTTGCGCCGCCGCATCTCAATGGAGATGCAGCGACGTTGCGCCCGGCGCGTTAATAAGAGAAATGCACTGCTGCAAACCAGCGCCGGGGGTGGTTCGGGAACAAATTATCGAGAAGACCAGGAATAATCTTAAACCCGTGAATTGGATAAAATTCGTCTGTAAGATTGCGCCCGGATATCGATACGCCCCAACGGCCACTCTCTGAGTCCCAACGCGCCATCGCATTCACAAGTGGGTGGCCTTCAACCGCGATGGAATTCGCCGTACTGACAAAATAATCGTCAGTGTAGCTTACATCGCCGGCAATAGTGATTTGACCGGCGCCATTCGGCAATGCCGTCACATAGGTAAGACCAAGCCGGCCCTGCCAGTCCGGCGTATTTTTCAACTCAAGCGTGGACAGTTTGATATCGTCAAATTGAGTGCCGACATTTGCATTCAAGGTTAGACCTTCAAACAATTCAGCCTTCATTTCAGCCTCAAGGCCGTGTACGGTCGCGTCAGGCGTATTAACCGTGATGCCGCCCGCGCCGGCGACAGCAAGCTGCAGGCTTTCATATTCCACATAAAAATAAGTGGCGTTAAACGTCACGGCACCGTCCATGAAGCTGGATTTGAAGCCACCCTCATAGCTCATTGCTGTTTCCGGACCGAAAGTGTCGCTTACAATGCCGGCGACATCACGCGCCGCCGGATTGATGCCAATGCCTCCGGAACGAAAACCTGTGCCAGCGGTCGCATAAAGGAAGAAATTGTCCGTAACGGCATAGTCAAGGCCCGCCTTCCAGGTCACGCGGTCGAGCGAAATTTCATCCGAGAAGTCAAAGCCGAACGAGCCGTCATTATTGAAACTGTCAACCATCACATTTTTAGTTTCGTCCGTGTAGCGTATGCCGCCAGTCAACGTAATACGCTCAGAGAGCGCAATGTCCGCCTCGCCATAAACAGCAAATGCATCCGTTTCCTGTCGGATGAGCTGGGTCGTCGCCGGACCAAAAATCGCCGGGAACACATTGAAACTTTGGTCAGCATCATTGACTTCGTGGAAATAGAAAACACCGGCGGTCCACTCAATACCAAGTCCGGCGGGTTCGAAACTGGAAGTTACGAATGCTTCTTGAGTGACCTGGTGTTCATCGAGGTTCTGGCGCACGCCTTCAAGAAGCGACAATGGCGTACCGTCTGCGTCGCCATTTGAATTTCTCAACGTAACGCCTCGATAGGCGGTGATAGAAGTGAAATCCAGCGCGCTGCCGTCGCGGCTTATTTCGAGCGACGTTCCCCATACGTCGAGGGAGTTTTCAGGCGCAAGGTTCAAATCCGCCGTAAAAATATCATCGTCTGCATTGAACGCCGGAACAATCGATGACGCTAGGCTTCCCGTTCCATTGTCAAACAAAGCGTCCGCGCGCGCGATTATTTTCCATTGATCACCTGGCGCAAATAACAATGAGGCGCGGGCTGTGATCATATCATCTTTTTTGAACCTCCCGCCGCTATTCACTTCGGTCATAAAGCCGTCATTGTTACGTGTCGCAAAAGAAAGTCGCAGGCCAAGCTTGTCTTCCTGCAATGGCAGATTCAAATATGCATTGGCGTTAATCTGGTTTTCCGTCCCATAGCCGAATGATCCGCCTGCTTGAACCTCGTCAAGCACTGGTTTTTTTGAAATCACGCGCAAGGCGCCCGCAGAGTTATTGCGGCCATAAAGGGTTCCTTGCGGCCCCCGAAGGAACTCCACCTGTTCAACATCGTGGAGATCGCTAAGCGAACCGAAAGCACGCGCGTGATAAACACCGTCGACATATATGCCGACTGGAGAATCAAAGCTCACATCCGGGTTGTCGATGCCGATGCCGCGAACAAATATCTTTACGGTGCTTTGTCCGCCAAGATCCTCTTCGATATAAAGATTAGGCACCAGATCGCGGATATCCTGCATATTGACAATCTGGTTCGTCGCGAACTGGTCCTCCGTAATTGCGGTTATCGCCCCTGCGAACTCCTGGAGGGATTCTTCGCGTTTACGCGCCGTAACAACAATTACGTCTTTGCCGCTCTCAGTGGTTTCCGATCCAACAACCGGAGCGGCGTCCTGCGCCAGCGCCGGTGATTGTCCTGCAAAAAACGCAAGTCCAGAGACCCCGATCAACCAATTCGATTTTTCCCGTAACCCCATTTTGTATCCTCCCATTCCCCTGCCTTTTTTCCGAGCATCCAGTTCAAATCAGGCCTGTCGGCGACGCCAACAACTGATCCGCTCTCCGGCGGTCGTGACTGAATTTGAGGTTTCTTAACAAAATTTGATGATTTATGCAAGTTTATGATTGGTTTTGATGAATAATGCGTGATAATGGTGGATAAACCGCGAATAAGGTAGGATTCTCGCATGTCTGGCAGACTCGAAAACATATGGGATAGCGGCGTCGCCGAGCGCATGACCGAGCCAGAATTGCTGCTTTACCGATCGAATCTTCTCGGGTCGGACTTGCGGATCACTAATTTCGGCGGCGGCAACACATCGGCGAAAATTTCCGGCATTGATCCGCTCACGAATAATCCAGTCGATGTCCTCTGGGTAAAAGGCTCAGGCGGCGACCTGCGATCGATGAAGCTAGACGGCTTTGCGACCTTGTATCTGGAAAAACTCCGGCAGCTGAGATCGCTCTACAAAGGGCTGGACAATGAAGACGAGATGGTCGGTTACCTTCCCCATTGCACGTTTAACCTCAACCCACGCGCCGCCTCAATCGATACGCCGTTACACGCGTTTATTCCGTACGCCCATGTCGATCATATGCATCCCGATGCGATCATCGCGATCGCCTGCGCGAAAGACAGCGAGGCGTTGACCGAAGAAATTTTCGAAGAACGCCTCGGCTGGCTCTCCTGGCAGCGGCCGGGCTTCGATCTCGGCTTGAAACTCGGCGATCTCGCCGCCGCCAATCCTTCGCTCGACGGCGTTATCCTTCAGGGCCACGGACTGTTTACATGGGCCGACACGTCGAAGCCTTGCTATTTGAAGACGCTGGAAATTATTCAGATCGCCGCCGACTGGCTTGAGACCAAAGACAAGGGCGCGGCGTTTGGCGGGCGGCGGGTCGCAGAACCATTTAATGCAGCTGGGCGGCGGGCGGTCGCGGCGGCGTTAATGCCTGTTATTCGCGGTAAAATAAGCGAAACCGGACCGAAAATTGGCTGCTTCAACGATTCTCCAACAGTGCTTGATTTCGTCAATGCTGAGCGCCTTGATGAGCTTGCCGCCCTTGGCACGTCGTGTCCTGATCATTTTTTACGAACAAAGATTCGCCCGCTTGTTCTCGATATTGATCTATCGGCCGGTTCAACGGAGGCGATTATCGCATCGGCGACGCAGACGCTCGACAAGCAGCTTGAAAATTATCGCGCGGACTACGCCGCCTACTATGACCGATGCCGGCGCGAAGCAAGCCCGTCCATGCGCGACGCCAACGCCGTTGTCTATCTGGCGCCGGGCGTCGGTATGTTCACCTTCGCCCGCGACAAGGCGACGGCGCGCATTGCGGGTGAGTTTTATATCAACGCCATAAACGTTATGCGCGGCGCG
>BQJH01000246.1 GCA_021604605.1 Hyphococcus sp. | reverse complement strand
GGGCTGTTAATCGCATCCGCTCTCCCGGCAGAAGCGCTGGCCTTGTGGCTCACGCTCGCCTTTGTCCCGGCGACGGCGTTCGCGCTACTGCGCTGGATGTGGCGCTCAATGATCTTGCGCAACCTGAACCGCAAAACCCGGAAGGGTTGAGGTAACGCTCGCCTATCTTACAAACCAATAGAAAAAGCAATTGCGGAATGATTAGTAACACATTTTCCGTACAGAATTTATAAAGCACTTCGCCAATAGGGCTCGGAAATAATCGCGATAGGCAATTTTTTTGTATCGCGGAATACTATGGCCTTTTCGATTTTATTTCCAAACGTAGAATGCTTCCAACTATCAGTTGCGTACTCGCCAATCACTAAAAAGTCTGTTTTCTGAGTTAAAGTGCCTACTAATCCGCCACGTTCTGAAACGGCTTTTTTACATTCAGCCCGACTTCCAAATACAAATGTACCTGTAAAACAAAAACGCTTGTCAGTGAATGATACTATTGGACTAGGCGAATTCAAAGGTAAAGTCCCTGCTTTCAGAGCTTCGCCTACCGCAAAATCGTTCTGACAAAATGCCGTTAAAGTAGAAATCAAATCCGCTCGTTCATCCTGATCGATAACACCATCAGAAAGTACTTCTTCTATTCGATCGTACAATTTCTCGACTAATGCATTTCCGGTAATGTGGCGATTGGCGGCTAGCCATGCGTGCAAAAACTTAACTTCACGATCATCAAGGTAGCCATCCGCTAAGATGCCTCTAGCAATACCTATTAATTCATCAATCTGACGATCGTCGAGTCTAGGTCGGCCATATTGGTTTTTCAGGGCTTCGTCCAAGTGTTTGCCCTCCTATATTACCTTAGATTTTTTACTCACTCACACTCAAACTCAGTCTCCGAAACTTCCTTGCAAAAGGGTGGGAAGCCAGCCTCGCGCCAATAGTCGACCATGCCGAGGCCTTGCGCCAATTCTTTAAAATATGACGACTGTCTGTATTCGGTGAATTGCGGCAACCAGAGATGTTCATAGTCATTGTTAAAATTATCTACGACCACTTCGTCATAGGCCTTCAAGGTCAACATGAGATTGGTGTGTGAGGTCACGTTGACCTTTTTGGACTCGCCCCATTTTTTGAACTTTTCCAAAAGCTCCGGCGGCTGATCGTCAGGGTTTTCTACCGCCGCAATATAATCGCGATGCGGGAACCCGCCCCACCAATTGACGGTGCGCGACACAGTAAAGGCCAGCAGTCGGTCTCCCCGCTTTAAAAAGTATGGCAGGTAAGCGTCGAAGTCGCGGTAATATCCATCTTCAGCGTTCCAATTGGCGTCGATCATCGCCGCGTCAAAATCATCAAGCGCCAGATAGGAGAGCGAGCGATATTTGCGGCAGAGCTTCGCCGCTGGGTCCAGCTCCAAACAACCATCAAAGATCTCGATTGCTGTTTTCATCTCGCCGACCGCCAGATAATTCATGCCGAGCCATAATCGCGGGTCGGTGCCTTTCGGGTCGCGTTCTATCGCCTTTTTCAAATTGTCGATGGAAGCCGCCCATGGGGTTGGATAATGCGTACGATAGGTCAAGCCGATGACCGCATAAGGCGCTGACAATTCCGGATCGATTTTCAGCGCACGCTCCGCCGCCACAAGGGCCAAAGCCGAATAGTCTTTGTCGTTAATACCCCAGCTGGTGGCGATGGCATAAACCCCGGCCAACCCTTCCCAACCACGGGCAAAATTTGGATCAATCTCCACTGCATGTTCAAACAGACGCATGGATTCAGCGACGTTCGCTTTACCCCGCGCAAGATATAACTCCCGCGCTTTCAAATAGGCGTCATAGGCAGTGAGATTTTCCGTCGCTGGTTTAATATCAATCTCTTCATCTTCCGACATGCCAAGTTCATCGCGCAGAGCGTCCACTACCGCTGTGGCTATCTCATCTTGAATACGGAAAATATCAGACAAATGCCGGTCATAGGTTTGCGACCATAAATGCTTGTCGTCATGGGCGTCGATAAGCTGCGCCGTCACCCGCACCTGACTGCCCATTTTCCTGACGCTGCCTTCAAGCACATGATTCACATTAAGCCGTTCGGCAATATCGCCAATGCTAAGAATCTCTTCTTTCAATGCAAAGGACGATGTGCGCGATGCAACCTTTAACCCGTCAACACGAACAAGGACGTTTAAAAGCTCTTCCGATAATCCGTCGGCGAAATATTCCTGATTGCCCTCCGGCGACATATCCGCAAATGGCAAAACCGCAATGGAAACCTCTGAGGACTGCTCCGGGTCTGATAATGCGATCTGTTCTTCCGGCGCTCCCTCAACTGTGCCGCGTGGCATCAGCGCAAAGGCGATCACCGCAATAAGCGCCAAGACGCCTAATGCGGCGCCAACCATAAAGGGCGGCTCGGATTTGACTTTATCCAGAAGCGACTTTTCAACTGGTGTGGCGGCAGCCGGTTGATCGCCGCCGGTTAACCCTGCAATAGCACTCAACAAGGAATGGATTTCCGACGCGCCCGGATCGCCTTTCCATTTTTGAAAGTCGATCACCTGATACTGGCGAAACCCAAGGGGCGCTTCGCAATCCGTCAGGCAAATCGGGATCAGGATGCCTTTGTCGCGCGCAAAGACAGCTTCATCCTTAACCCAGTCAGACTTATTGGCGTCTGACGACCAGACCACGATCACCGCATCCGCTTTGTGAAGTTGTGTCTCGATATCATTAGCGAAGGCGGCGCCGCCCCTGATGTGGCGATCCCACCAGACAGAATGGCCCGCCTCTTCAAGCGTCGCGGACAGTTTTTCGATGGCTGGCCGGTCGGCCCGCGAATAGCTGATAAACAGATGCGCCATCTTGTTATCCACCCTCAGCGCCGACAGTCATGATTTCGCCAGCGCGCCCGTTTCGCCACGTCTATACGGTAAAATGCGGGACTTTGCACAGAATTCGCGCCAAGCCCTTGCTTATTTGGCAGAAAAAGCGCACGTCGCGCCCCATGACGCAACGCACCATTCCCCTCCGCAATATCGCCATCATCGCTCACGTTGACCATGGCAAGACCACTCTCGTTGATGAGATGCTTCGCCAGTCTGGCGCTATCCGTGAAGGCTCGGACATGGCCGAGCGGGCCATGGACTCAAATGATATTGAGCGCGAGCGCGGGATCACCATTCTCGCCAAATGCACCAGCGTCCTTTGGGAGCAAGGTGATGAACCCGTAAGGCTCAATATTGTCGACACGCCGGGTCATGCGGATTTCGGCGGCGAGGTCGAGCGCATCCTCTCTATGGTCGATGGCTGCCTCTTATTGATTGACGCTGCCGAAGGTCCGATGCCGCAAACCAAATTTGTGTTGTCGAAGGCTTTGGCGCTAGACCTGAAACCCATCGTTGTGCTGAACAAGGTGGATCGACCATCCGCCGCACCAGACAAAGCGCTTGATGCGGCTTTTGATTTGTTTGCAGCCCTCGGCGCCAATGATGAACAACTCGACTTCCCGGCGCTTTATGCTGCGGGCCGCGATGGCTGGGCGACCAAGTCACTGGACGACGCACGTGAAAATTTAACGCCATTGTTTGAAACTATTCTGGAACATGTACCGGCGCCTGTTATTGATGCAGAAAATGAGACTGGCCCTTTCCGTATGCTCGCGACGACCCTGGAAGCTGACCCTTATCTCGGACGTATCTTAACCGGCCGCGTTGTTTCGGGCCTTGCCAAACCCGGCGTCACGATGAAGGCCCTGTCGCGCGATGGTAAGTTGATAGAACAGGCGCGCGTCACGAAAGTGCTCGCCTTTCGCGGACTAAAACGTCAACCGGTTGATGAAGCGCATCCGGGCGACATCATTGCACTCGCTGGTTTTTCTGAAGCCTCCGTCTCCGATACACTATGCGACACGTCTGTGACCGAGCCCCTGCCCGCCCAACCTATCGACCCGCCAACACTTTCGATCACACTGGGTGCAAACGACTCGCCGCTGGCCGGCCGTGAGGGCGACAAGGTGCAATCCCGTGTCATCCGCGAGCGGCTTTTGCGTCAGGCAGAAGGCGATGTCGCCATTTCCGTTAAAGAAACAGAAAACAAAGACGCCTTTGAGGTTGCCGGACGAGGCGAGCTTCAACTGGGTGTCCTGATTGAAAATATGCGCCGGGAAGGTTTTGAACTTGCCGTCTCACGCCCGCGCGTTGTCACGCGCACAGACGACGATGGCAACCTGCTCGAACCGATTGAAGAAGTCGTGATCGATGTCGACGAAGAATATTCCGGCGTTGTCATCGAAAAGCTTTCCATGAAGAAAGCTGAATTGGTTGAGATGAAACCGGCGGGCGCTGGCAAGACACGCCTGATGATGCATGTCCCTGCACGCGCGCTAATCGGTTATCACGGCGAGTTCCTGACCGACACACGCGGCACCGGCGTCATGAACCGATCCTACCTTGAACATGCGCCGCACAAGGGCGCGATTGAAGGGCGACGCAGCGGCGTTCTGATTTCCAATGGTCAGGGAACTTCTG
>BQJH01000245.1 GCA_021604605.1 Hyphococcus sp. | reverse complement strand
GCCTTTTGGCGGGTCATGCGACAGAACGGGAAAGGCCTTGATGAAACGGTCGATGCGTTCTGGCCTCTCGCGCTACAGCTGGAAGATGAAGCACTGGAATTGGCGCGCCAAAGGCTTGAAGCGGCGCAAGAAGCCTTGCGGCAAGCGCTGGAGCAAAATGCCAGCGATGCAGAAATCGCCCGGCTGGTGGAAGAGCTGCGCCAGGCCATGAACGATTATCTAACGGCGCTGGCCCAGTCCGGCCAGGCATCAGAAGAGAGTGCTCAGAATGCTGAACAACTCAATCAATCCGACCTTGACGAGATGCTCGACGCCATCCGCGATCTTTCGCAATCCGGCGCCAACAACACAGCGCGGCAAATGCTATCTGATCTTGAGAATTTTCTGAACAATATGCGCCTGACACAAGGCAACGGATCAGGCGAAGGTCAAGGCGGCGCACAGGGCCCGGGTGGCGAAGAGGAAAGCGGCGATAATGCTGCGGGCAAAACCGGCGATGTTATCGGCCGCCAACGCGAACTCGCTGACGAAACCTTTGAGCGCGGACAAACCTATGGCGAAAATGGCGATGACCTGGCAGAGGCGCAGAACGGATTAGGCAGTGATCTCGACGACCTGATTGATGAATTGCAGGGTGATCCTTCTGCAGACCCTGATGGCGATGCCAGCCGATCCCTCGGTATGGCGCGCAATTCTATGCGCGAAGCGCAAGACGCCCTTGAAAATGGTGATTTCGACGCCGCCACCGCCGCCATGGAGCGCGCCATCACGCAACTGCGAGAGGGCGCCGAAGATATGGCGGCAGAACAAATGCGCCAGGCCGGCGAAGGCGGAGAGCAAGCAGAAGGGCGCGCTGTTGACCCCCTTGGTCGGCCCACCGGCAAAGACACGAACGGAGAAGGCGTTGATGTGCCTGACATCACAGATGCAGGGCGCACCCGCGCGGTGATTGATGAGTTAAGACGGCGCCTTAGCGAACCCGGACGAACCCAGGAAGAGATTGAATATCTCGAACGCCTGTTGGAACGGTTTTAAGTTTTCTCAACCGGCGCCAATGATAGGAACACCGCGCTTGCGTCCCTCATCATCCATGCCATAGCCGACCAGAAAATCATCAGCGCCCGCCTCAAAACCAATATAATCGCAAGCCAGATCATCTGCATGACCGGTTAGCTTTTTAACAAGCACGCATGTCTTTGCCGCCGCGGCGCCGCGATCAAGCACCATCTCTTTGCCAAAGTGCAGCGAACGCCCGGTATCAAGCACATCATCAACGATCAATACTGTCTTTCCTTCGATATCGACCGAAAAATCTTTCAGCAACGTGACAACACCAGATGAGGATCGCGCGCCCGCATAAGAGGATAATTGTACGAAATCGACATAAGGGTCCGCGCCATGATTGTAGAGCGCGCGCAAAAGGTCTGCGGCAAAAATAAACGCGCCCGTCAACACTGGCGCCAAAAGAAAGTCTTTAGGCAAATCATTACTGATCTGGCGCGCCATATCATCAACACGGGTCGCGATCGCAGTTTCATCAAACAGGGTGCGCATAAATCTCAGACTCCAATGACAGACTTTCTATAGAAAGTTGCTGTCATCCTCTAAAGGGTCACTTGGCGAGACTCAAGAAAATGATGGAAGCAAGCTATCTAAATGACAATTGCGAAAAAGGCGCGGTTTATTCCCCGCCGGGCAATAGCCCGCTGACAGCGCTCTTGGTCGGCGCAAAAGACAACGCAACTTCCGCCACGCCTTCAGGCGCGGGCGCGCGCGTAGAAAAATCAATACTGGCGCCATTGAGCACCTCGGCCTGGCTTGGCGTAAATGTCCACCGCGATAAAAGCTCACCACGCGGGCCAAGCGCTTCAGCCTGCAATAACGGCGCCTCCACCACTGCATCACCGTCATTTTTGAGGCTGCCAGTGATCTCAATCATCGCACCGCCGGTAGACATCGCGAGACGATGACGCACATCCTCAATTGCAAGACCATAAGGGTTTGCTTCTATCCCGACCACCGCATAAGCGTCAGCCGTTGACGGCGCAATTTTTACGATCTCGTCACGATAAGCAACGACGGCATAGATAGTGCCCGCGACAGCGGCAACCCAGGCCGACCAGCCGAAGGCGCGCAACGGCGTCATGCGGTTTTTGTCGCGATACTCAGCGCGACGACGCGCTTTTTTCAACGCCTTTTCCAACTCTCGCGGTGTGACTTTTAATGACGCAAAAAACTCATCGTCAAAAACGTCAGGGTCAAATCGGCGGACATCGTCCATACGCGCCAGCGCCGTTGCCCGGCGGCGCTTCGCCCGCACCCGGCGCCCAAAGCCCCGTGACGGCCCGCCTGAAATTTCGTCTACATCTTCCCAATCAGCATCAACAATTGTTGCATCGCCTGCCGCATAATCTTCGTCGTCATAGTCTTCATCATATTCATCTTCACTGAAGTCAGCGGAAAAATCATCGCTCTCGGATAAGTCGTTCTCATCGTCAAATTCTTCAGCTTCATCTTCGTCGTCGCTAAACCGTAACGCCTCACGGACGCGGCTTCGAGACTTGTTATCTTTTTCAGCCTTGCGGCGACGGGCAAAGAGTGGGCGGCGCTCTTCTTCCTCTTCAGTTTCATCATCTTTATCTTCGATGATGAACTGCTTTCCTTTTTTCCAACCCTTCTCAACAGGCTCGTCATCTTCGGGGGAAGATTTCGCAGCCGCCTTGACGGGTTTGGCGGTTTTCTTGGCGGAGGCTTTAACCGGCTCGGCTTTCACAGCCGTCTTTTTCGCGGTTCTTGCGCGCGTTCTGGCAGCTGCCGCCTTGGCCTTTTTGGTGGCGACGACAATCGGCTCGTCAAAAAGCGCGTCATCCTCGCCATCTTCAAAGTCAGCGGCGTCTTCAGGTTCTTCGACAGGCGGCGCTTTTTTCGCTCTTGATCGGGTTTTTTTGACCGGCTTTTCCGCATCTTCATCAATGCGCACTTTCAAGCGCGAGCGTGTGCGTTTAGACTTCGGCGTGGCGTCTTCCTCGTCGATCTGCGATTCGTTCGTGAGATCTTCGATCGGCGCCATATCGAGGTCTTCCGGCGCAGGTACAAACCAGCTTTCGCCGCAAGCCGTACAGCGCACCGAGCGGCCATTGGGTTGGAACCGCTCATCTTCGACGTCATAACGCGTCGTACAATCTGGGCAGGTAATTATCATAAAGAGCCAGAATCACTTATTTGATGACGAAGCGGGAAGCTACGAACGCGGGAAGTGCGTCCATGAGCGTGGGTGAAATGATTGTAAATTTTGAGAACGCAGGCCTTGCTTATGGCGACGCGCCCGAAACCTTGAGCGACGTCAATTTGCAATTGCGTGAAGGGGAATTTCGTTTCCTCACCGGGCCTTCCGGCGCGGGTAAAACCTCGCTGCTGAAAATGATCTATCTGGCGCACAAACCGACCAGAGGAAGCTTTTCTCTGTTCGGAGAAGACGCCACAAAAGCGCCGCGCGAGGCGTTGCCCGCACTGCGTCGCCGCATTGGCGTCGTCTTTCAGGAATTCAGACTGCTTGACCATCTTACAGCTTTCGAAAACGTCGCCCTCCCTATGAAGGTCGCCGGTATTAACCAAAACCAATACCGCGAAGACGTAAGCGAACTCTTAAACTGGGTCGGATTGGGTCACCGGGAAGACGCAAAACCACCAACTTTGTCCGGCGGAGAGCAGCAAAGAGTGGCTTTAGCCCGGGCTCTTGTCTCAAAACCGGACCTTATTTTGGCCGATGAGCCCACCGGTAACGTTGATCCGGCAATGAGTGAACGAATTATGAAATTATTCGTTGAGCTCAATAAACTTGGCGCTGCTGTTATCGTTGCGACCCATAATCTGCATCTCGTCCAATCTCTTGGTAAGCCTGTGTTAAGGATTGCCGATGGTCGCGTATCGCGTTCCGCCGGGGCTGGAGGCGCCGGATGAGTGAGCAAGTAGAAACACCTAGTGAAGAAGAAGTCACCTCAACAAAACGTAAACCTTCATGGCGACGGCGCGCGCCCTTATTGCCGGAAGCTGGCGCCGGCGGCGCACCTCTGACGGCCGTTATCGCTGTTATTTCATTTCTTGCCGTTCTGGCGATGGCTTCTGTGTTGATTATCAATCAATCGGCCAGCCGGTGGACAGCAGAACTGCAATCAGAAATCACCGTACAGATTAAAGGCGCTGACGCTGCCGAAATCGCGGCGGGCGCATCCGCCGCCATCCGCTTGCTGGAAGAAACTGACGGCGTTCTTGAAGCAACTCTTCTCAATAGCGACGAAACGGCGGCCCTGCTTGAGCCATGGCTGGGTCGTGATAATGCTGCGGCTTTTCTAAATATCCCGGCATTGATTGAAGTTAAAATCACACCGGGGCGGCGGGCAACTCTGGACCAATTGCGTACACAACTCTCAGAACTTGTTCCCGGCGCCACTCTTGATGATCACGCCGCGTGGCATAACCGCCTCGCAACCGCCGCAAGGTCAGGTCAGGCGCTTGCCTTTTCGGTATTCCTGATCGTGCTGGGTGCTGCTTGTGCTATTTCCATCTTTGCAGCCCGCGCAGGGCTGGCCGCCAAT
>BQJH01000244.1 GCA_021604605.1 Hyphococcus sp. | reverse complement strand
TTTCAACGCCTCTATAAGTTGAGGCAGGTCAGCTGGGTTGTTTTGCCCGTCGCCGTCCATGGTTGCAATAATATCCGCACGCGCCGCCAGGATACCAGTTCTTAATGCGCGACTTTGGCCGGCATTTTTTGCATGACGAAGAATACGCAAAGAAGAGTGTCGCTTGCGCGCCTCTTTTAGTTCTTTAACAGTGTCATCGCTTGAGCCATCATCAACGACAATGATTTCATGAGTAGTATCTTTTAAGGCGGCGGCAATTTCATCGACCAGAAGTCCGGCGCCGCCGCTCTCATTCATCATCGGCACAACAGCGCTCACAACAGGCGCATCAGATCGCGCATCAGTGGACTGACGCGCCATGTCTTCACGCAATGTCGCGAATGCCGGTGGGCCTGTAAATTTCTTCAAGATCTGATCATCTCCGCTCATGAGAAAAAGCTCATAACTGATCTTACGGTTTAGGTCACGCGCCGCCCAGTCAACCTTTGCACCACGCTGTTAAATTCCAACACCCTTGCGGGATCGCTAATCCTCAATTACCCAACATGTCAGCGCACTCTGCTAATTTGCGAAGCCTCTGCTAGTCTGTGAAAGCAATCTGAGAAATGACGCGAAACCTCCCTAAAACCCTTGCAGACCTCACCAGCTCGTTCTGGTTTTGGGCGCTCGCGATCACGGCCTTTCGCTTCCTCATCCTAATCATGTCAGACGCCAATCTCGGGCCTGACGAAGCGCAATACTGGTACTGGTCTCGCGACTTCGATTTTGGCTATTTCTCAAAACCACCAATGATTGCCTGGGCGATCGGGTTTACGACCAGCATCTTCGGCAACGAAGAATGGGCGGTCAGGCTCGCGGCCCCGGTCTTTCACCTTGGAACCGCAACATTTCTTTATGCGACCGCAAAACAGCACTTCAGCCTTCAAGTCGCATTCTGGGCGGGGCTTGGCTGGCTGACCATACCGGGCGTCATTCTTTCATCCTTTATCATCACAACCGATACGCCCTTGTTATTTTTCTGGGCGGGCGGGCTGTTTTTTTTATTTCGCCTTATCGCCGCCGATAAACCTTCTCCTATAAACTTTATCGGCCTCGGCACCATGATCGGCCTTGGCTTTATGTCGAAATACGCCATGCTTTATTTTATTGCATCGCTGGTCCTTACCTCTGCTTTTTCACCTTCTGTTCGGCGCGCTTTATTACAACCTCACCTTCTCATGACCGCCGCACTGGCCATCGCCATCGCTACCCCAAACATTCTCTGGAATGCCGCTAATGATTTCCAGACCGTTGCGCATACAGCAGCGAATGCAAACTGGTCATCATCATTGTTTAAGCCGCTTAGTTTTCTTTCTTTTTTTAGCGCGCAACCCGCTGTCGTTGGCATTATTCCTTTTTTCACGCTCCTTTTCGCCGCTATAAGCTGGCGTAAAATAAGTCTGCCCCAAGACAACATGCCCAAAGCTGAGATCACTGGGCGCAACTGGAAAATAATCACTCTTCTTGTGTTCTCTCTGACGCCGCTACTGATCGTCAGTACGCAATCATTGATCTCGCGCGCCCACGCTAACTGGGCGGCGACGGCTTATCCAGCGACCATTCTCCTGATCACCGCCTTGCTGTTCCAAATCCATAAAGGCTGGCTGGCCAAAGCAAGCATCGCCCTGCACAGCTTTTTTATTCTTCTCTTTGCTGCAGGCGTGACTAACTTCGCGCTTGTTGACCGGGTCGGGCTTTCCGACGCCATGGCCCAGTTGAGAGGGTGGAAAAGCCTGAGCGCAGACATCGCCAGCAAAAGCAACGGCTATGACGCTATCGTTATTGATGATCGCTCGTTGATCGGAACCATGCTCTATTATCAGCGGGATTTGCCGCTCGATATCGTCACAATCGATTCCAACCTCAAAGTCGACAACCATTATGAGGCGTTTCTCGCCTTTGACCCGACGCGCCATAAACATGTTTTGTTTGCCACCACCCGAAGCGACAGCGCGCATGTTGATTTTCGTTTCGACACCGTTATTCCGGTAGCGCCGAGCATAACGTCGCTTGGGCGCACATCTGATGGGCCGCTGAACCGAGCCTATCACCTCTATGATATCACCGGATACAATGGGCAGGGCACCATACCGCAGTAGTTGCATTTTGCCGCGCTCTTTTCTCAAGCCCCACGGCCCATTCAATCTTGATTGGAAACCATCATCTTGTGCGGCGCTTGTCATATCAATTTTTCAACCTGCCCTGATCATCGGGTGCATCGCTCAATGCACAGTGTACAGCCAAATGACAGGGGGGAGGATATCTATCCACCAACACTGGGTTTTATTGAAGAATACCCTCCCTGGGTTGAATTTTGAGGATACGGAATTCAACCGGAGGGTGAAGGAAAATACTTACCTGCGATGCGCCTAACGCGAGGAACGCCGGTCGAACAACTTTCGTGCAAGTCGCGTCGCACGTGAACCGCTACGCAGGCGCAACCGCGCCATACGCAAAAGCTTCGCCGCGCCGCGCCGTATAAACAACAAGCCAAACAAAGCCCACAGCGTCATGGCGACAAGCCATAAAAAGGGGCGCGGATAGGCATCCGAGAAATGGGTGTTGAAATAGCGAATAACGCCAGCAGTTTTTCGCGCTTCGATTTTAATCGGATTGGCGCGGCTGGAACTCTTAAAATGTGTGACATCGACATGCGGATTAAAATACACCCGCCCATCAGCCTTCGCGAAGCGTAAACAAAAGTCTACGTCTTCCACATGAAGGAAATAGCGTTCATCCATCCCGCCAATACGGTCGTAATCTTCTTTCGGCAGGAAGAAACACGCCCCGGAGAGCGTCGGCAATTCAATCACATCTTCAGGGCATTCATGGGTATGCAGATTAAACCGGCGAAAATAAGGATGCTGCGGCGCCAGCTTATATAGCCGCGCTGCTTCCACGAAGGCCCGCCACGGGGTTAGCACTTCACGGCGTGAGCCTTGCTGCTCGCGGCCATCCGGGTCAACCAGCTTTGGGCCCATCAGCCAGGGCCGCTCAAGCGCTGCACTGTTCGCCAATAGCTGCGCCGCGCCGCCTTCCGGCATAATCGCATCCGGGTTGAGGTAGAGCAAAAACTCGCCTTTGGCTTTGGCCGCGCCAAGATTGCACGCGGCCGCAAATCCGATATTGCCATGCCCGGACAGCACATGAACCGGCGCGCCATCACCATCTGAGGCCACCGCTTTATCAACATCGCCTTTGAGGTTTCCGTTATCGACAAGGATAATTTCGCCAACCGGCGCTTGCCGCCTTAGCGATGAAATACACCGCGCCAAGACCGGGCCCGTAAAATAACTGATAACGATGGCGCTGATCGGCGCCCCATCTCGCGCATCATCCATGACGGTTAGATGTCTTTGAACGCGCCCAATTGACGTGTAGAGAGTAAGCCAGAGCTGCGCCCATGCCGGCAAGGGCGATCGATGCAAGGCGCCAGACTTGCCAGAGGCTGCCTTCGATCAGAAACGACACGAGGATCGCCGCCGTAGCCCCCATAAGAGAGGCGACAATGGCAATCGGCGGTTTAGCCTTATGTAGAGCGCGCATACCACAATAAACAAAGACGCTAAACGCAATCACACCCGGCAGACCAAGCTCGAGCCATATTTGCAAAAACACATTATGCGGGTGCGTGGGCATAATCGATAAAGGCGCCGTTGTACCAGGCACCATAATCATCGGGGCCGTCTCTTTCCAGACACGCGCAAAGTCAGCGCCGAAACCAAAGGGAAGCCCTTCAGGAATCCGGGCCGCCACGGACTGCCAAACAGCAATGCGGTGTAACCATGAGGGAGGCAGAACATCGCCTAATGATGCAAAAACAGTTTCCACCGGATAAAAAGCAGCGAGCGGCGACAATAACAAAATTGCGATGATCCCCCAGCCTGCGATGGAGAAAATCCTGTAGGACAATTTGAACGTGATAATCCCGGCAGCCAACCCGGCGCCAATCACAATGATATTTGCATTCACGTCATTGGAGAATGCCGCCGCCGCCCCAAGGCCGAGAAGCGCAAGAGCGGCGTAACGGTTCCAGATGGCGCTGACGATTATTGCCGCCGGAAAAAGAGCCGGCGCAAGCGCTGTGACGCCGCGACCCAGCGCAACAATATCTTTGACATTGTTTGGGGTCGGATCTTCTGGCGGCAGAATTGATCTTAAAAAACCACTGCTCATTCCTTCAATGACCAATACGACCATTCCAACGGTCACAGAGATCGCAAAAGCATAAGACAGACGATAGCTCCACGCGCGGCTCAAATGCAGTGAGAACCATACGACACTGCCGCCCACCAGAACGGGCGCCAGGACATTCAACGCCAGGGAAGGCCGATGCAGGGGCGACCAAAACCCAGATAAAAATATCCAGAAACAAAAGAACAGCATCGCAATCAGGCCGGCAAAAATCGGGTCGCGCAAGTTTGGCCGGTCAAAAAGTTGACCGAATACGGATTGCCAGAAATCACCGCGCAGAAAAGCCGGAATTGCCGCCAGCAAGAGCCAGGGCGCGACACCCTTATGCCCAAAAACAACCGTCGGCGGCAGCAGCACAAAAAGCGCAAACAGAAGATAAAGGCTTGCTCTGTC
>BQJH01000243.1 GCA_021604605.1 Hyphococcus sp. | reverse complement strand
TTGGTTTATATATTCTGTTACGCAGCCGACTTGGTTCCCTGGCGAACGGTCGTTTGGTTTGTTGGTTGGGCAGCCATCATGGTCATGCTTGGGTCTGCGGTGATGGTGCGCTAACGCATCAAGTTATGCCTCGCTAATTTTATCTTGCGTGCGTAATTCAAAATCACTGGCGTCGTGGCGCTCCAGAAGCTGGTCCTGTGGTTCGCCCCAGCGTTTGTTGACAATGCGCCCGCGTTGCGCGGCTGGCCGGGCGGCAATTTCCATGGCCCAGCGGCGAACATTCTCATATGTTGTGACATCAAGAAACTCTGCCGCATCATAGAGAAAGCCAAGAGCAAGTCCGCCATACCATGGGAAGATGGCGATATCGGCAATCGAATATTCATCGCCCGCCATATATTGATTGTCAGCAAGGTGACGATCCAACACATCCAACTGGCGTTTTACTTCCATGGCAAAACGATTGATCGGATATTCAAACTTCTCCGGCGCATAAGCGTAAAAATGCCCAAAGCCGCCGCCGAGATAGGGCGCTGATCCCATCTGCCAGAACAACCAGTTCAAGGTTTCCGTACGTTTGGCTGGTTTTGAGGGCAGGAAAGCGCCAAATTTTTCTGCGAGATGCAAAAGGATAGATCCGGATTCAAAAACACGGACAGGACTTTCTCCAGACCGATCTATTAGTGCGGGGATTTTTGAATTGGGGTTAGCGCCGACGAAACCGCTGGAGAACTGATCGCCATCCTGAATACTGATCAACCACGCATCATATTCTGCGTCTTTGTGCCCGGCTTCCAGCAACTCTTCAAACATCATCGTGACTTTGACGCCATTCGGCGTGGCAAGAGAATAAAGCTGGAACGGATGCTTGCCGATGGGCAGGTCTTTGTCATGCGTAGCACCAGCGATAGGCCGATTGATACTGGCCCAGTTCCCGCCGCTTTCCTCCTCCCATTTCCAGACTTTCGGCGGGGTGTATTTGTCAGGTTTTGTCATGATGGTCTTTCCGGTTGATAGTCGTGGAATGTCTTGCTGGTAGATAGAGGGTGGCTTTTCATTTTCAATTCGAGCGCGCAGCTATCGCGGGTTTGTGATGCAATGCGCAATAATATTCATCTCAAGGTTAGAAATTCTTATTCAGGCTTCAAGAAACGTTGAAAAGCGAAAGGGACCCAATGGCGGCCGGAAAATTCGTCATGATCAGACCGGCAAAGACAATACCAAGTTGGCTCAAGCCGATAAGGAGCGATTGTTCTTCCATGCGCAGCGTCCCCTATGCGTGAACAAGTAAACTAACGCGCCGTCTGAGTGATGACCAGACTGGTTTTAAGGCCATTTCGCTTCCGGGGGCAGGGAAGAAAGAATTGAGTTTACGTTGCCGCCGGTTTTAAGGCCAAAGGTCGTGCCGCGATCATAAAGGAGATTGAACTCTGCATAGCGGCCCCGTTGGATCAGTTGCGCTTCGCGGTCATCATCTGTCCATGGCTGGTTCATACGTTTGCGGACAAGCTGTGGATAGCTATCTAAGAACGCGCGGCCGACGTCTTGTGTGAAGGCAAAGTCTTTGTCCCAGTCGCCTGTATTGTGGCGATCGTAGAATATGCCGCCAATGCCTCGCGGTTCGTTACGATGAGGTAACCAGAAATAGTCATCACACCATTTTTTGAACTTTGGAAAATATTCAGCGTCATGAGGGTCGCATGCGCTGCGCATGGCTTCCAAAAATGTAATAGAATCCTCATGGTCTTCGTGGCGATATGCCGGGTGCATCGGGTTTAGATCGCCGCCGCCGCCAAACCAGCTTTTTGTGGTGACGATCATGCGTGTGTTCATATGTGCGGCGGGCGTATGCGGGTTGCGCGGGTGAGCAATCAACGAAATACCTGACGCCCAAAACCGTGGGTCTTCCTCCGCGCCGGGGATTTGTTTTCGAAACTCTTCGGAAAACTCGCCGTAGACCGTTGAGGTATGAATACCCGCTTTCTCAAAAACCCGGCCCTTGAGCATCGACATGACGCCGCCACCCTGATCATTTGATCCGTCGCCGCGTTTCCATGGCGTCCGTTCGAAACGACCCGCGGGCATATCATCATAAAGTGCGCCGGCGTCGTCTTCGAGTTTTTCAAATGCAGCGCAAATCTGGTCGCGCAAGTTTTCGAACCATGCGGCGGCCGTCTGTTTCTGGCTTTCTGAGCAAGCGAATGGAGGGTTAACCATTTTTATTTGTCTTATTTCTGTTAAGCTGATGCATTCTTGATGGTCAGACAATAGCAAAAGCGGGGGCTTTATGTGGGAACAAATTGGCGCAGGGGCGCTCCATGGCGCGATATACGGCGCAATTGGCGGCGGTGTAGGCGGTCTTTTGGGCGCGACGATCGCATCACTATTTAAGAACTCACGGTTTGCGCAAATGGCGGCAACAATATTTGTCGTTGCAGGTGTTGTGCTCGGCGCAAGGCTCGCTGAGCCCCTGCTGAAGCCGTATATCGGTGAATATTTGCCAAAAAGCAGCGCAACGAATGAAGCTGATGAAGTGTTTGACGCTGCTATTGCTGAAATGATTGAATTTCCAACATTCGCTGCAATTTTGGAACGTGAGCCAGGAATAAAGGATGAACTGAAAAAAGGTTTTGATGAGGCATTAGATAGCAGCGCCTCAGCAGCCGCAGCGCAATTACAGGCGTTTTCATCTGCTTACGCGATCATTCAAGCGCGGTTTTATTATTATGTTGCGCGTGCGACTGAAGAAGACTTGGAAAAATATCTTGTGCTCAATGTTGAGGTAACACGCTCATTATTAGAACGCGATCCCCAATTTTGTTATGACGTAAATTACAATCCTGGCGTTCTTTCATCCCTGAGCGGCATGGATGAAATTCGCGAAAAATTTGGCCCGGTATTGTTTGATCGTCAACAAAACGAAGGTGCGACGCTTGTCAGAAATGCGTATGATGAAGTACCTGTCATTGATGAAGGTATTGCTTTGCAGGGCCTCAATTCTGCGAGCGCAGTATTGGTTGAAATTTTGGGCGAAGAAAATCTTGGATTTGTCACAGGGGCAAAGTCAGCAAAAAATATTGAAGAAGCTACATTGGTTTGCCGGGCGACGCTGGAAATGCTGGAGAATATTGTTGAGCAAGAAAACTCATTGGTTGTAGCTCGGTATATTTTCTCGAATAGTGCCAACTAGCAGTCGTTTTTGTTGATCTTCGGAGATGGAGAGGATTTCTAACCTAGAATCTTGGGAAGCACCCAAAATAATGTTGCCGCCCAAATAATGAGATAGCCAACTGACATATATACACCGTTCATAAATCGGCTCGTGTCGCCGAGCAGTGCGCCGACAATTTCACCAACGCCAAATAGCGCAAGAATCAGGCCTACCGCAGCTCCTACTTGGATTGCTGTATCTATCTCGGTTAAACTGGTTGCTCCATTGAGGATTGAAATCAACACACCAACAATTGCGCAGACGCCGATGATAATTACAGGTAAGACTATGCCACGTAATAGGTATTTTGCTGGTTGGATGGGGGGCTTGGCATCCCTTTGCTCTTCATCTGTCTTGTTCACATTAATTACCCGCGCGCGCTTGATCATCATTTAACTGCAAGAGATCCCATCGGTTTCCGTAAAGATCTTCAAAGACGGCAACCGTTCCATAGTCTGCTTCTTGCGGGGGGCGAACAAAACTGACGTCTTTTTCGACCATTGCATTATAGTCGCGCCAGAAATCATCGGTGTTGAGGAACAGAAAAACACGCCCGCCCGCTTGATTGCCAATGAAGCTTTCCTGTTCCGGTTTTGAGGCTTTCGCTAATAACAAAGTGGCGCCGGTTGATCCGGGCGGGCGAACTGTGACCCAGCGTTTGTCTTGCTCTGGCTGGTAGGTGTCTTCAACAAGATCGAAGTTCAAAACTTTAGTGTAATAGTTAATCGCTTCATCATAATCACGAACCACAAGAGCAACATGTACGATGGACTGCTTCATTATTTTTTCTTGATTGTAAAACCCGGAATGGCTTCGGCTTCAACAAACCCCGGATGATACATATCCATGTAGACCGATACGGGTTCCGCCTTCGGACAGCTTACTGAATATAAGTCCATGATATGCCCATAAGGGCCCATGCCGGTTGAACCGCTGCGCTCATACTGAGGCCGTTTGTTTTTTGCGCATCGAAGCCGCGCCAGATATGCGCGTTGCCCACCAGGCATGTCGCACCGAACGGGATTGCCTTCCGACCCTAAAGGATGCTTGGCAATTTCTTCGTAATCGACCTCAAAGTCAGAAGGGCCAAACAAACTATCTAAAATCGAACCGGCGCCTTCTTGTTCTTCTTCTTTTTCTATCGAGTCATTTTGCGCGTTGGCCGGAAAAAGGGCGCTGAGTGCAAAAATGGAAACGCAGGCGAAAACCATATAATTCTTCATCTTGATCTCCTCAGATAGTGAGTTGCGCTTATAGGTCGATCATATAGGTCAGCTTTGCCTTGTAGCGGCGGACGCTGCGTGAGACTATAATACATCAGATTAAGGAGTGAAACGACCAAAGGGGAGAGAGTATGCGATCGTTTTTACAAAGCTGGATAAGTTGTTTTTTAGCTGCGATTTTATTGGCGGCATGTGGCTCAGGTACTCAG
>BQJH01000242.1 GCA_021604605.1 Hyphococcus sp. | reverse complement strand
CGAAGAGCCGTATGCGGATAACCTTCATATCAATGAAGGCGCCTATCGCGATATTATGGCGGCGTTTAAGCTGTTAGCTGGGCGAGATGATGTTGATCCGGCGCGCCTCGCCATCGCGGGGGCGAGTTATTCGGGCGAGGCTGTTGCGGTAGCTGCGCGTGAAGGCGCGGTCGCGAACAGTTATGTGATGTTGTCGCCGGGGAATTTCTCCGAAGAGTCTGTTGCGGCGATTGAAGGGCTGGGCGCAAATTGGCTGTTTGTTCGTACGGAAGAAGAAAGCCCTGTTTCAAAACAATATATCGATGAAATTTTTGATGAGCTGGAAGATATTACGCCGAGCGCGGAGCGCTTGGTCTATCCGGGCGCGGGCCATGCAACCCGTATCCTTGAGGCGCATCCGCAATCCGTGACAGATATAGCCGACTGGATCGCTGACAAGTTGAGCGCCGGGGAACTGGTTTGTTCGTCATAGAGCGTTTCCCTTACCTTAATACCGGACTCGTGATGGCGATTGTTGTCGCCGTCTTGCCAGTCGTCGCTCATGCCGATGATTTGCAGACATGTACTTACACCGATTGGGTTTGGAGCGTACGCGAACGCAAAGCCGTCAACATTCAGGAAGTGGAAAGACCTTATCGTTCTTTGGCTGATGAAGAACGTGATGCAGCGACGGGCTGTTCGCTTTGCCGCGAGGATCAGGTTGAGATCACACTGTCCGGCATCAAGCCGTTTTATATGTGCAAGGCGGTCGCAAAGGAGGTGGAAACTGCTTTGACGCGCGCCATGAAGGCTGGTTTTGAAATTGGCACTGTTGTTGGTTACCGCGTTGGACGGTCTAAAGGTGTTCTCGATGTTTACGGCCGCCGGACGGAATACTCAAACCACTCGTTCGGCCTCGCTATTGATATCAACGCGAAAAAGAATGGTCTTTATGATCGCTGTGCAACGTTTTCTTCTGCGTGCCGTCTCATCCGCGGTGGAGAATGGAGGCCGGATATGCCCGGCGGCATTGCGCCTGATACGCCGCTTTATGGCGAACTAAAAAATATCGGCTGGCGCTGGGGCGGTGAGCTTGATGGGTTACAAAAAGACTTTATGCATTTCTCACCTTTCGGCGACTGAAGCACTGCAGTATTTGCGCTCTCACTTGTCCTCTTTGGCAAACCCGATTATCGCTGCCTTACCAATAAAGGGGCACAATCATGGCTATCGCACTTCTTTCCGTCGGGCTTTTAGGCCTGCTGGTTTTCCTTCTCGGCGCCAATGTTTCTCGCGAGCGGCGCTCGGTGGCCGTAACCCAGCATGAGGCGGAAGCAGACCCCAAGAGCGGGTTGCGTAAAGCGATCCGCGCCCATGGTAACTGTATTGAATATGTGCCGATGTTGTCATTGATGATTTTAGCGATTGGTCTCGCCATCCCGATGCTCATGTCTATATGGATTGTCGCTCTGATGCTTGCGGCTGTGGCGTCGCGGTATATTCATGCGGTGGGCATCCTGACGGGCAGCAGTGTATATCAGGCCAATTTGCTAAAGCGTATTGGCGCCGCAGGGACGTATCTAACCGGGCTGGTTCTGTCGGTAATTCTGGTGGTCCGCGCTGTGGCGTTATTCTAGTTATTCGGCTTTATCCGCTCAAAGATCATGGGTTTTGGTCTTAGGCGAATCTCCAGACATAATTCCCGCACTCCGTGAGCGAGCCTCTGAAAGGCTCATATTTTCAGGGGTATTTGTCGGATTTGGGGCGTGTCCTTCCTGCCGCGCTACATGAACAATCCGTAAGCCCAGCAAAAATGCGGCATTGCAACCTTCGTGAAATGTGAATAATTTGCTTCGTTTCGTGTTAATAGTCAGACGGGACTATCAGAAGGGTAAAAAACTATGACGATCAATGATTGGAAATTACTGGCCATTGCGCTGGGTGCTGGTGCGCTCGCCGCTTGTGGCGGCAGCGGTGAGAAGGCTGAAGAAAAGGCCGAGGAAGCTGCAGAAGAAGCACATGACGCTGGCGAAGATGCGGCAGAAGCAATTGAAGAAGCAGCGGAAGACGCTGGTGATGCTATTGAAGGCGCCGCAGAAGATGTTGGCGAAGCAGTAGAAGAAGCTGGCGAAAACATGGAAGAGATGGCCGGCGAAGCGGAAGCTGCTGCAGCTGAAGCAGGCGAAGCCATGGAAGGCGCTGCTGAAGAAGCAGGCGAAGCCATGGAAGAGGCGGCCGAAGAAGTTGAAGAAGAAGTCGATCCTAGCTAATCGATTTTTCTCTTAGAGACAAAAGCCGCTCCTTCGGGGGCGGCTTTTTTATGTCTTTATGCGGTTTGTTAAAAATTTTAGTATTGATGCCTGCTTATATATCTAGCGCGCAGGTTCGCAGCCCAATTGGCAGGGCGTAAGAAATCAGGGATAAGGTCATATGTCACGCGATCTTAATCCGGTCTTTGCTAACCGCCCGCAATCGATCTTTCCAACCATGTCGGCGTTGGCGCGCGCTATGGCTTTATTCGTTGTCATGCCTTTTGTGATCGCATGGGATGATAATGAAAGGAGCAATAGCGCAGAGAGTCCAGTATTTCATGCTCTCCAAAATTGCTCAACATTTTATTACCCCATGGCATACGGTTGCATGTCGACCTCAATTCAAAACCTTGAACAAATAGTACAGCCCTCGGATCAAAGTAGAAAAAGAAGCGAAAAGCGACTTCTGGCTCCTCACCCTTACAGTAGTGTTGCAAGGTTCCCTGTAAAGTTACGTGATGAAGGAGGCCATGAGTCAAAGGGTTATCTTTCGACATATGTTTTTTCCGGCCCTTGTAATGACTCAAGTGCTGTTGCCTATTTGGGGCTTTCAGATGACGCTAACCCACTTATTGAAGTAGAATCTGGAGTGGTGGAAATTTTAGAACCAGATATAAAGATTGGTCATCAAGGTGCGCGTGTTGTTATCGACCTTACTAAGAAAAGTATCGTTTCCGAGTATATTGCACCTCGGGATTATGAACCAGCATATGGTTTTCGGTTCGTGAATGCGGATGAAGTGTATTTTGCGATGGGTGATTCATGTATTACCGCGCCCTCGTTAAAACCTGGAATGTTGCGATATGCACCACGTAAGTGTGGAGCATTGCTCGGCAAGGACGAGCACGGTCATAAAAATTATTATCACGGGGATGAAGGATTGGAGCCGGGGCATGAGGGGGATGTCGCGTTAGCGAAAAAATTAATCCCTTGGGCTGCAGCGTATTACGGTGAGCGGCTAGAGTTGCGTGTACATCGTATAATTTCTCAAGATTTAATTGTTGTTAACACCGTCGAGGCTTGTACGTGA
The DNA here is from genome assembly GCA_021604605.1 of Hyphococcus sp. Taxonomy (GTDB): domain Bacteria; phylum Pseudomonadota; class Alphaproteobacteria; order Caulobacterales; family Parvularculaceae; genus Hyphococcus. The sequence continues at coordinate 1,328 of BQJH01000242.1, read as the reverse complement.
CGAAATCATTTGTTCAGAGCTTGAATCCCGTCTTTGCTAACCGCCCGCAATCGATCTTTCCAACCATGTCGGCGTTGGCGCGCAAGCATGATGCGATTAATCTGGGGCAGGGGTTTCCCGATGAAGATGGGCCAGAAGAAATTCTGCGCTTGGCGGCGCGCGCCATTGTAGAAGGTCCAAACCAGTATGCCCCTGTAGAGGGCGTTCCGGCTTTGCGCGAAGCTGTAGCCGCTGACAATAAGCGCTTTTACGACCTTGATATTGATCCGCAAACAGAGACTTTGATTGTATCCGGCGCCACTGAAGGGCTTGCCGCCGCATTTCTTGGTTTTCTGGCGCCCGGTGATAAGGTTGTTGTTCTGGCGCCGTTTTATGAGTGCTACGCGCCGCAAATCGAAGCAACGGGCGCCAAGCTTTCATTGGTCAATCTTGAGCCGCCAAACTGGACGTTAAATGAAGCGGCGTTGGAGAGTGCGATCGATGAGAAGACCAAGCTAATCGTAATTAACACACCGCATAACCCTCTTGGCAAGGTCATGTCATTGGAGGAATTAGAGATCATTGCCGCTGCCGCTAAGCGCCATAATTTGACCGTCATTTGCGATGAAGTCTATGAGCATCTGATCTTTGACGGCCGCGCGCACACTCCCTTGATGACGTTGCCGGGTATGTTTGAGCGCTCAATCCGCATTGGCTCTGCGGGTAAAACGTTCTCACTCACAGGCTTCCGCATTGGTTATGTTACGGGACCGGAAAAGCTGATCACTGGTGTCATGAAGGCGCATCAGCATTTAGCCTACACTTCCCCCGCACCGCTGCAGGAGGCTGTTGCTGCAGGGCTAGCCATGGGCGATGATTATTACGCAGAATTTGTCCGTGATATGCAGCTGAAGCGGGATTGCCTTGCTGATGGTCTTGCGAGTGCAGGCTTTCATGTTCTGCCGTGCGCGGGAACTTACTTCCTGACAGTCGATATCAACTCTGTCGGCGCATCGGATGATGCAGAGTTTTGCCGTGAAATTACACGAGAAGCAGGCGTTGCTGCTGTGCCTTTATCTGCGTTTTACCATCCATCACAAAAACAGGCGCCGCGAAATTATGCACGCTTTTGTTTCTGCAAAAAAACAGAGGTCCTGAACGAAGCCAGCGCCCGGTTAAAAGCTTACTGCGCTGGCAAAACGGCCACATAGCGGCGATTACGGGGTCAGGCTTTTTTGTCTTCCTGCTCAGGCGTCCAATAAGAGATGCAAGGAATCTTTGACTGGTCGCAGCGATGTGCATATTTGCGCGCAATTTCGGTAACTTCATCCAACAGCCCTGCTTCAAGG
>BQJH01000241.1 GCA_021604605.1 Hyphococcus sp. | reverse complement strand
TATATATTCATCGGCTTGTTCGGCTTTGGCATATCAATGGTGTTGTTTGGCGGCGCGGTGAGCCTCGGCCTTTCGGGCGCGTTGTCTGGCGTCCTTCTGTTTGCGGCCATGGTCGCCTCGCGCGCCTTGTACGGGATTATTGGCTCTGCCGGCCCGCCTGCAGCGCAAGCCTATATTGCAGATCGAACAAGCACTGCTGACCGCACGGCGGGCATATCCGGCTTTTCCGCCGCCTTTGGCCTCGGCGCCATGCTAGGGCCAAGCTTTGGCGCCGTTACAGCTTTTATCAGTCCCATTGCTCCCTTCTTTGCTATCGCCGGGGTCGCCCTCATCATGAGCGCCGCCATTTTATTATTCCTGCCGGAACGGACGGGCCCAAAAAAACGCACCCCTAGCGCTAAAGTTTCACTGCGCGACAAACGGATTGTTTCCTTTTTACTGTTCGGGCTGGTGTTTGGCGTGATCAACGCAATCCCGATACAGACCATTGGCTTTTACTTTATGGACGCCCTCGGATTTTCAACGTCACGGGCAACACAATATGTCAGTATCGCTTTGACCGGCGGTGCGATGGCGGCATTGTTTTCACAACTCATTATCGTGCAGCGCTTTCGTGTTGAACCACGCACTTTGATGCGCGTGGCGCCTTTGCTCCTGGTGAGCGGACACACATTAATCTGGGCGGCGCCGTCTCTATGGCCTGTGACATTCGGGATGGTGCTATCAGGCCTCGGTGCAGGACTTGCCGTTCCCGGATTTAACGCCGCGGCCTCTCTAAGCGTCACGAAACAGGAGCAAGGATCTTCAATCGGCCTCGCAGGCTCTGCCGGCGCAGCGGGTTTCATTGTTGCGCCGCCTCTTGCGATCGGGCTCTACGCCCTCGCCCCTCAGGCGCCTTATATTTTTACAACGATATTAGCTGTTGGGCTTTTGGCATTTGCATTGCGCAGCAGGTCAATTCGAGCGCTGAGCACAACTGCGGAACCACTTCCACAAACCGGCAGACCTGCATCCTCGCCTTATCATCGATAGGCGTCTCCACAAGCTGATCCGGCTTAATCGTCACCATCGTCAAAGGACAAGATGTCGCCAGGCTGGCATCCAAGCTCTTTGCAAATCGCTTCCAATGTTGAAAATCGGATGGCTTTTGCTTTGCCAGTTTTCAGGATCGATAAATTGGCAATGGTCACCCCAACACGCTCTGACAGCTCTGTCAGAGACATGCCGCGTTCCAACATAACGCGATCGAGTTTGACCGAAATAGCCATTAGACCGTCAGATCCTGTTCCTCTTTCATGCGTGATCCCTCATGGAACACTTCCGAAAGAACAAAAACGGCAATAATTGCGAGCCAGGAAAACATGCTTGAATTGATGTCGACATTGTCATCGACAAAGAGGGTCAAAAATCCAAACGCAAACTTGGCCAGCTCACCGAGCAAAAGTGCGTAACCAACGGACCGAAACCGGTCTGCATTTTCTTTGACAAAGGGCGAGCCAAAACGAAGTGTTTTCAATATTTCGAGCAGGCGATTGACGACAAAAAGCATGACGGCAACCGTGACAAAATAATACGCCACTTCGATAAACTCACCAGCGCTTTCAATATCATCTGTATCAACATCGACATTAATGCTGTCTGAGCTTTGAAACAGATCGAGAATGGCGGGAATAAACGGAACAGTCAGCATCGCGATCGTCAGGCCGAAAAAAGCGATCCATAATATAATCCGCGTAAAGTGAAGCCCGATCGCCAATAGTGAGGCCAGCGAACCCTTGCCAATCGCACGCATCATTCGTCTCCGTATTCTCAGGGGGTAACTTCGCGCCGCTTAGAAAAGCGCCAGAATACAAATTGCGTTGGCGCAGCCCTGATTAAGAGCTTGTGTTGTATCAGGCGCCGCGGTGGCAAGGCCAACAAAACTGACCATTGCAAAGGCCGCCAGCATCCCGGCGGCCATAAGGTGCAATAATTTGGACATTACGCCACCCCTGCAAAAGTCGCGAGCGCTGAAAAATAACCGACGCCAACCATGCTCATGGTGACCAGAACGGCCAGACCATTGACAATACCGCCGAAACCACCGTAATTTGTTGTTGAGTTCTTGGAAGACATTGGGTTTCTCCTTTTCTTTTTCCCGTGTTGAGCCTTGATTACTCATTCTGATTTCTGAGCGGTTGGTCCTTCCAGCCGCTCTTTTTTTTGAGATTACCGGTCTTTTTTTGCCTTCTGGGCTGTTTGCCGGTTTTCTCACTTTGCGGTGGTTGATCCACCGTCTTGTTGATTATCGATATACACTTATCGAAAAACGATGCAAGTCTTTTTTGCCGAAAAACGATAATTTTTTTTCGATAAGGGATAAAAACTAAGGCAAAACCATGCGAAAAATAGGTTCAAACAGGCTCATTATCGCCTCTCATAACGATGGAAAGATAATAGAAATCAATGAGTTACTTGAGCTATACGGAATTAAGGCGGTGTCGGCAAAAAAATATGGCCTGAGCGACCCGGATGAGACCGGAAAAACCTTCGCCGAGAACGCTATTTTGAAGGCAAAGGCCGCTGCTGTTGGGGCAAACCTGCCCTCTTTGTCCGATGATTCCGGCCTGGAGGTCGCGGCGCTTGGCGGCGATCCGGGTATTTATTCCGCTCGATGGGCCGGTGATCCCCGTGATTTTGGCTTTGCCATGGGCAAAATCGAAGATGAGCTCAAGAAAAAAGCGGCAACAGACCTCTCAGCCCGGTTTGTCTGCGCTTTATGCCTTGCCTGGCCGGACGGAGAAGAAGCGGTATTTGAGGGCGAGGTGCGCGGGCGTCTGACATTCCCGCCGCGCGGAGAAAATGGCTTCGGGTACGATCCGATTTTTGTGCCAGACGGCCATGACATCACTTTTGGCGAAATGGATCCAGCGAAGAAACACGCCATGTCCCACCGCGCCGATGCCTTCCGTAAGCTGACAAAAGCGATGTTTGAATGACAAATCCGCTCGGCGTTTATGTGCATTGGCCCTTTTGTTCGCGCATATGCCCCTATTGCGATTTCAACGTTTACAAAAACAAGGCCGTTGATGCGCAAACATGGACAACCGCGCTAAAGCGCGATCTGAATTATTGGGCCGAGCGCACAAAGGGGCGGAAACTAACGAGCCTCTATTTTGGCGGCGGCACGCCTTCCCTGGCGCCAATAGAAACAATCACCGGGGTTGTTGATGCATGCGCAGAGCTTTGGGGGTTTGAAGCAGAAGCGGAAATCACGCTTGAGGCGAACCCGACGGACGCCGAACGAACCCGCTTTGATGCATTTGCAAAAGCAGGTGTTAATCGCTTGTCACTTGGCGTTCAGTCTTTACGCGATGACGCATTGATTTTTTTGGGCCGCAATCACAATGCAAACGACGCCAAGCGCGCCATAGAAACAGCGCGGTCAGTGTTTGAACGCATCACTTTTGATTTAATCTACGCCCGGCCCGACCAATCTATTGATGCATGGCGCAATGAATTATCAGAAGCGATCAAACTTGGCGCCACTCACCTGTCCCTTTATCAGCTCACTATCGAGCCAGGCACAGCCTTCGCGAAGGCAGTGGACGCAGGACGGTGGGCGGCGCTTGAAGAAGACCAGTGCGCAGACCAGTTTGCCCTGACTCAGGAGTTAACCGAAGCAGCAGGTCTACCCGCTTACGAAATATCAAACCACGCAGCGCTCAGCGACCAATCCCGACACAATCTGATCTACTGGCGCTATCAGGATTATATCGGCGTCGGCCCGGGCGCTCACGGGCGGCTGACATGGAACGATGAGCGCATCGCCACGCAAACCCATGATCGCCCTGATGCTTATCTCACATCCGTAGAGAAAACCGGAACCGGTCTCAACGCATCAGAACAACTCGACCAGGAAGCTCAACTGACCGAGCGCCTTTCGATGGGCTTGCGCCTGCGTGAAGGCATCACGTTATACGCTGATGATTATTTTTATAACGATGACACCCGGGCAGAAAAGCTTCTACAACTCACAAGCGATGGTCTGCTTGCCAACAATTGCGGACGCATCAGCGCCACACCAAAAGGCAGACCGCTTTTAAATGCGGTTATTCGCGATCTTCTGACGTGAGGGCCATTTCAGCAGGATCAACCTCTTCTATATCAGAATAGACCTGTCTGGTTTTAGAATTGAACGACTTCAACATCGCCTTGCCGATGGCCGTGCTTTCACTTGTCTGCAACAAGACCGGCCCTTCCCCATCGGATGGCGCATAGGTCTGGCTCTGGGTCATCGATGTGAGTTTAGCAATTGCGGCCGGTTTGAACGGTTTTAAAGACCGAACATCAATCCGCGAAATGGATCGCGCCTTCTTGTCGAGAGTGATGGTCATCTCAAGAGCATCCGGCGGAAGATCGTCATCAATAATGGGCGCCGAAAAAATGGCCGTCTCGTCGTTTTCTTCTATGAGCGTCATCCGGTCCAACTCTTCGTCCAGCTTGTCGTAGACCAGCGCATCGTCAGGGTTTTCAGCCTTCTGGAACCGTTTTAGCGCTTTCCTCTGGTCTTTACTCAGCTCCTTGGCGCCTCCTTCTGCAGGGCGCCATTGTTCACCTTCGGGCAATCTCGGATCAAAACGGAGTTTAAGAGATAGTTCCTCGCCTTTATTTTCGCTCCAGAAGTCGAGCGTAAAAGCAAAGCGT
>BQJH01000240.1 GCA_021604605.1 Hyphococcus sp. | reverse complement strand
TGCCGCAACCTCTCAATTGCGGGTTTTTGTGACGTCCGAGAGTGCGCTCGCGAGTATCCAGCGACGGCTAAAAGCGGTAAAACCAGCCTCGGACAAAGAAAAGGGCGATGTCATTATCGAAATGCAACTTGCCGATCTGGCGCGGCAGGTAGAGATCACCCTGCCGGAAGCCGCCGCCTGTACTCCGGCTATGCGTGGGGCCTTAAAAGGCGTTGAGGGTGTTGTTGATGTTGAGTTGGTTTAAAAGCCTTTCGTCAATAAGCCTTAAAATGATGGGTTGGCCTTAAAACCGGTGAATTCATTCGGTTTTTGCGGTTGCACAATATCCCAAGAGAGCGTATAGGCGCGCCATCTCTCACGCGGAGCCATCCTCAGTGGGCCAGAGTGACGTACCTCGTCAGGCTGGTTTTCCGGTTCCGCGGCGGCAAAACTGAAGGAGTTTTAGATATGGCGCTGCCTGATTTTTCAATGCGTCAGCTACTCGAGGCTGGCGTTCACTTTGGTCACCAAACCCATCGTTGGGACCCGAAAATGAAATCATTCATTTTTGGCGACCGTAACGGTATTCACATTATCGATCTGTCACAGACTGTTCCGCTCCTGCATCAGGCGCTGGTAAAAGTTCGTGATGTTGTTGCAGGCGGGGGGCGTGTCCTCTTTGTTGGCACCAAGCGTCAGGCGCAACAGCCTATCGCTGAAGCGGCGCAACGCTGTGCACAATATTACATGAATGTGCGCTGGCTTGGCGGTACATTGACGAACTGGGAAACAATCTCAGATTCAATCCGTCGACTGAAAGGTCTGGAAGAGCGCCTTGGCGCCCCGGATAGTGGTTTTACCAAAAAAGAAACACTCGATTTAACGCGTCAGCGCGACAAGCTTGAAGCTTCTCTCGGTGGTATTCGCGACATGGGTGGTCTGCCCGATTTGATGTTTGTCATTGATGTTAAAAAAGAAGCAATCGCGATTAAGGAAGCCAAGAAATTGGGCATCCCGGTGATTGCCGTCGTCGATACAAACTGCAAACCGGATGATATTGACTTTGTCATTCCGGGCAATGACGATGCCTCCCGGGCGATCGGCCTTTACTGCAATCTGATTGCTGACGCTGTGATTGACGGCATTGGTGAAAATCAGGCGGCTCTGGGTATCGATATGGGCGCTATGGAACAAGCGCCTGCGGAACCGGCTCTCGCCGAAACACCCGTTGAAGCGGCGCCGGCGCCAGACGCTCCAGCTGCGGATACGTCGGCGGCCGATGCGCCAGCAGCTGACGCGGACAAGCAGGCAACTGCTTAATACGGAATATTCCCGGCGCGTTAAGGCGCGTCGGTACTACTCAACCTGAAAATTCGAACGATGCTGATCGCGCCCTGCGTTCAGTATACAAAGTATAAAGAGGAGCACTTGAGATGGCTGGCATTACGGCGGCAATGGTCAAGGAACTACGTGACGCATCTGGCGCAGGCATGATGGACTGCAAAACGGCGCTGAAAGAAAATGACGGCGACATGCAGGCAGCGGTTGATTGGCTGCGCAAAAAAGGCCTTTCGAAAGCAGCGAAGAAAGCTGGCCGCACGGCGGCTCAGGGTTTGGTAAGCGTTGCTGTCGATAATTCCGGAAGCGGCGCCACAGGCGTTGTGATTGAAGTCAATTCTGAAACGGACTTTGTTGCGCGCAACGAGCTTTTTCAGTCGATGGTTGCTGACGTTGCTAAAACGGCAATTGCTGTCAAAGGTGATCTGGATAAACTCCGTGCAACAACATTCCCTGGCGGGGATAAATCAGTTGATGAGCACATCGCGGAGATGGTTGGCAAGATCGGTGAAAACATGGCGTTGCGCCGTGCGAATGGAATTACTGTCGATGAAGGGGCTGTCGCTTCTTATGTCCACGGTCAAGTCGCTCCCGGCGCCGGCAAAATCGGCGTACTCGTCGGTTTGAAATCCTCTGGCGATAAGGCTGTGCTCGAAGCACTTGGCAAGCAGATTGCGATGCATGTTGCAGCCGTAAGCCCTCTGGCTGCAACGATTGCTGATCTCGATAGTGATGTCGTCAATAAGGAAAAAGAAATTCTCGCCGATCAGGCCAGAGCTTCTGGCAAGCCGGAAAACATCATCGAAAAGATGGTCGAAGGCCGGTTGCGCAAATTCTATGAAGAATCAGTTCTTCTGGAACAGGTCTTCGTGATCGATGGCGAAACCAAAGTCGGCAAAGTGATCGAAAATGCGGCCAAAGAAGCTGGGTCGCCAATTGAGCTTGTTGGGTTTGAACGCCTGGAGCTTGGTGACGGCGTCGAGCAAAGTGACGACGAGGATTAAATCTGGCTGAAGGCTTTGTGAGCCTTGGCTTTTCCCGATATACGCCGCCTGCTCCCATGAGCAGGCGGCGTTTTCGTACCGGCAAGTGAGAATTAAGAGCCAGAATCAGTCAAATGACTAGCTTTGCGGTGTTTCAATTTTTGGCGGACAGCGTAAGTTAGCGCCAATCTAATTTAGGAATAAATTCCGTATGAATCAGGCATCAAAACCGGCTGCAGGCGCGGCGACAAAATATAAGCGCGTTTTGCTGAAGATTTCTGGTGAAGCTCTTATGGGCCCAGGGCAATACGGTATCGACAATGACACCGTTACTCGCATTGCGAACGAGGTTAAAGACGCCAAAGAGCTTGGTGTAGAGCTTGGACTGGTGATTGGCGGCGGCAATATTTTTCGCGGTGTTTCACCGGCGGCGAAGGGAATGGAGCGCGCCAGCGCCGACTATATGGGTATGCTCGCCACAGTCATGAATGCACTGGCGATGCAAAGTGCGCTGGAACAGATTGGCTTATACACGCGGGTTGTCTCGGCGATTGAGATGACGGCGATTTGCGAACCTTATATCCGTCGCCGCGCGCTCCGGCACATGGAGAAGGGGCGGGTTGTTATTTTTGCGGCGGGCACGGGCAATCCGTTTTTCACGACCGACACGGCGGCGGCCCTGCGCTCTGCTGAAATGGGCTGCGACGCCCTGTTTAAAGGAACGCAAGTTGACGGTGTTTATTCAGCCGACCCAAAACTTGATCCTGATGCCGAGCGGTTTGAACATTTGACCTATCATGAAGTGCTGATGCGCGACTTGAAAGTGATGGACCAGGCCGCCATCTCCTTAACCCGAGAGAGCGGTATCCCGATTGTGGTCTTCCCGATAGGTGAGGGCGGCGGCATTGTCGGCGCCTTAACCGGCACAGGAGCCTCAACAACGATCTCGGATAAAGCTTAAAACCGCCGACTTTTTGCCGTATCAGCGGATGACAATGATAACAGGAGCGCCAACATTATGAGCACGGATGGGGTAGATTTAAAAGATTTGAGAAAGCGAATGGAAGGCGCCATCGCCTCTTTGAAAACTGAGTTCGGCGGACTGCGGACCGGCCGGGCCAGCGCAAATCTCGTTGAGCCAATTGATGTTGACGCTTATGGCTCAAAAATGCCGATGAATCAGGTCGGAACGGTTAGCGTGCCTGAACCGCGAATGATTACCATACAGGTCTGGGATAAAGGGCTTGTCGGCGCTGTTGAAAAGGCGATCAGGGAGGCTGGGCTCGGTATCAATCCGGTTGTTGACGGCCAGAGTGTTCGCATTCCTATTCCCGCTTTAACAGAAGAGCGCCGGATTGAGCTGACGAAAGTTGCGGCGAAATACACGGAGCAAGCGCGTGTGGCGATCCGCAATGTGCGCCGCGACGGGATGGAATCGATCAAGAAAGCCGACGGCATTGGCGAAGACGAGCAGAAGAAATTGCATGATGACGTCCAGAAGCTCACCGACGAAATGATCAAGGTTGCTGATGAAGCGCTTGCGACTAAAGAAGCAGAAATTATGCAGGTCTGATCGATTGGATATGCACGCGCCTTTTTTTAAACGATGTTGGACATTTGCTCAGCGCTCAGAGCAAATAATGCATGCCGTTTTGGGCCAGAACAAGTGTAGCGAACAATGAGTGCGTCTCCGGTTTCGTCTACCCCTGCAGCGCCGTCTGTAAAGTCCGGTGAGGTCAGCCCCCCCAGCCATGTTGCGATTATCATGGATGGCAATGGTCGCTGGGCAAAGGCGCGCGGACTGCCGCGACGGGCGGGACACCGGGCGGGCGTAGAGGCGGCGCGAAAAATTGTCGAGAGTGCAGGAGACTTGGGGATCAAATGCCTGACCCTTTATTCCTTCTCCACAGAAAATTGGCGCCGGCCTGTTGGTGAGATCAAAGATCTTATGGGACTTCTAAAAGAGTTCATTATTGATGATCTTCCGCGCCTGAAAAAAGAAGGTGTTTGCGTTCGTATTATTGGCGACAAGAAAAATCTATCGCCAGATATTAAAGCCTTGATCAAACGCGCCGAAAAAGAAACAGCCGGAAATACGAGGTTTACGCTGCAGATTGCTTTTAATTATGGCGGGCGGGACGAGATTATCCGGGCCGTGCGAGCCTCTATGGAGGCAGTTGCTAAAGGTGAACTTGATCCAGGCGCCATCAATGAGGCATCTTTTTCAGCTTTCCTTGATACAAAAGGCGATACGGACCCGGATCTGGTTATCCGCACGAGCGGCGAGCAGCGCACTTCAAATTTTCTGATCTGGCAGGCCGCCTATGCGGAGTACGTCTTTACGGATGTGCTGTGGCCTGATTTTGACGCTAAGGCGCTTGGCGATGCGCTTGACGAATA
>BQJH01000239.1 GCA_021604605.1 Hyphococcus sp. | reverse complement strand
TCTTGGGTTTTTTCTTCGTCGACGCCGCGTCCGATAGCGTCAACGGCTGTCTCTTCCGGATTGACATGGGCAAGGTCACTGCGACCGAGATAAGAGATCGCCAGCTCGCGGAAAATATAATCGAGGATCGATGTTGCGTTTTTGATCTGATCATTACCCTGCACTGGACCGGATGGATCAAACCGCGTGAACACATAGGCATCGACATATTCATCGAGCGGCACGCCATATTGCAGGCCGAGCGAAACAGCGATGGCGAAATTGTTCATCAAGGACCGGAAGGCGGCGCCTTCCTTATGCATGTCGATAAAGACTTCGCCTAATTCGCCATCGTCAAATTCGCCGGTGTGAAGGTAAACTTTATGGCCGCCGACAATGGCTTTTTGAATGTACCCTTTGCGACGGTCAGGCAGGCGTCGCCGCCCGGGTGTGCGTTCAATCACCCGTTCGACAATGCGCTCCGCGACAATCTTTGATTTTTCTACTGCGGGCGCGGCGGCAAGTTGTTCTGTTAAGTCGTCCAGATCTTCATCGCTGTCATTGGCAAGAAGGGCGGATGCGAGCGGCTGAGAAAGTTTTGACCCGTCGCGATAAAGCGCGATTGATTTCAGACCAAGCTGCCAGGCCAGTTGATAGGCGCGCGCGCAATCGGCAATCGAGGCGTTTGCGGGCAGGTTTACGGTTTTTGAGATGGCGCCGGAAATAAACGGTTGCGCCGCGCCCATCATGGAAAGATGTGCGTCAACGCTAAGTGACCGCTCGCCAATGCGCCCGCATGGTGTCGCGCAATCAAAGACCGGGTAGTGTTCTTCTTTTAGATGCGGCGCGCCTTCAACGGTCATGGCCCCGCAGCAGTAAAGATTGGCCTGATGAATTTCTTCATCAGTGAAACCGAGGTCGCGCAGGACTTCATAACCTGTATCGCTGAGCTGGCGTTCATGCATGCCCAAAACATTGAGGCAGAAATCTTCGCCCAAGGCTTGCGGCGCAAATGCGTACGTCATGTCGAAGGCGGTTTTTAATCGCTCTTCAAGCGCTTTGATATGTCGGTCGGCAAAACCTTCATTGCGCAATTCAGCGAGATTAATACCCGGCGCATCTTCCAGCGTGCCGCGACCCAAGGCGTAGGCTTGAATGTCTTCGATTTCATTAGCCTTGTAGCCAAGGGCTTTTAACGCCGCGGGAACGGATTGGTTGATGATTTTGAGATTGCCGCCACCCGCCAGTTTTTTGAATTTGACCAGCGCATAATCCGGCTCAACGCCTGTGGTGTCGCAATCCATGACGAGGCCAATGGTGCCGGTCGGCGCAATTACCGAGACTTGCGCATTGCGGAACCCGTTGATGGCGCCGAGTTCATAGGCTTCATTCCAGACTGTCTGAGCGCGTTCGCTTAATGCGTCCCAAGGGCAGGCGCTATCATCAAATTGCGCAGGTTCATTTTGCAGATTTTCAAACTCACCGGCGAGGGCGACGCCAACTGCGGCCCGGCGATGGTTGCGTAAAACCCGCAGCATAGGATCGCGGTTGTCTTTAAACTTGGCGAAAGGTCCGGCGACGGCGGCAATTTCCGCTGAGGTGCGGTAAGCAGCGCCTGTCGTCAGGGCCGAGATCCCCGCCGCAACGGCGCGTCCCGTTGCACTGTCATAAGCGATGCCTGATGACATCAAAAGACCGCCAAGATTGGCAAAGCCTAATCCGAGCGTGCGATAATCATAAGACCGCCGCGCAATTTCGGCAGATGGGTATTGCGCCATCATCACCGAGATTTCGAGGGTCAATGTCCACAGGCGACAGGCATGTTCATAGGCGTCGGCGTCAAACCCTTTGTCGGTTTTAAACTTGATAAGGTTTAACGAGGCGAGGTTACAGGCCGTGTCATCGAGGAACATATATTCCGAGCACGGATTGGAGCCGCGAATGTCGCCGTCTTCAGGGCAAGTGTGCCAGGCATTAATGGTATCGTGATATTGAACGCCCGGATCGGCGCAGGCCCAGGCGGTTGTGCAAATATCTTCCCAGAGTTCGCGGGCTTTGATGGTCTTGACAGTTTTTCCAGTGACGCGCGCTTTCAGCGCCCATTCACCATCTTCTGTCATCGCTTTCAGAAAGGCGTCCGTGATGCGCACAGAGTTATTAGAGTTCTGGCCAGAGACTGTGCGATATCCGGCGGCGTCCCAATCGAGATTGTAGACATCGACGTCGATGGCGCGGAAGCCTTCGCGCCCGTAATCGATCACCCGCTTGATGGAGGCGTCAGGAATGAAGGCGCCTTTCGCGTCGCGCACGGCATTTTTCAGAGCAGAGTTTTTTTTCGGATCGAACCGTATCTTGTCATCATCGCTCGCCCAGCATGCATCAAGAACGCGGGGGAGGTGTTTGGCCAAAGCCCGTGATCCGGCCACAAGGGCGGCGACTTTTTCTTCCTCGCGCGCTTTCCAGCCGACAAATTCTTCTATGTCCGGGTGGTCCGCATCGACGATGACCATCTTTGCGGCGCGCCTTGTGGTGCCGCCGGACTTAACCGCGCCAGCCGCCGCGTCGCCGACTTTTAAAAAGCTCATCAAGCCAGAGCTTTTGCCGCCGCTTGATAAGGCTTCGCCGGCGCCTCTGATGTTTGAAAAATTTGTGCCCGTGCCGGAACCGTATTTGAACAGCAACGCTTCGCGCCGCCACAAATCCATGACGCCATTTTCATTGGCGAGATTGTCCTCAACCGATTGAATGAAACAGGCATGAGGTTGCGGGCGTTCGTAAGCGCTGTCGGATTGTGTCAGGTGCCCGGTTTCGTGTTCGACGAAATAGTGGCCCTGTCCCGCGCCGTCGATGCCATAAGCCCAGTGCAGCCCAGTGTTGAACCACTGCGGAGAATTGGGCGCCCCGATCTGCAACGCCAGCATCGCGCGCATTTCGTCGAGATAGGTTTTCGCCGCGTCTTCATTTTCAAAGTAGCCGCCCTTCCAGCCCCAATAGGTCCAGGCGCCAGCCATGCGATCGAATATCTGTTTGGAAGAGGTCTCTGGTCCGAAGCGTTTTTCGGCAGGCATTTTGGCCAGGGCCGCCACATCGGGCATGGAGCGCTGCAAGAAAGCCGGGACGCCTTTTTCGCGGACTTTTTTGGTCGCCGCAGGAACGCCCGCTTTGCGCAGATATTTCTGGGCGAGAATATCGACCGCCGTCTGGCTCCAGCCCTTCGGCGTCTCAATGTCGCGCATTTCAAAGATGATCGAGCCGTCAAAGGCGCGAATCTCACTGTCAGCGCGCCGCCACGCAATCGTCGCGTAGGGCGTCTTCCAATCCTTTGAATAATGGCGGTCCAGGCGCATGAAACTCGTCCTCGCGGCTCTGTCAAAAAGGCCGCTCAATCATAGATATAGTATGTGCAAGCCGTCGGCTCTACCTGTTTTCGGTGCGAATCAAGGTGAGCAGGCCAAAATAACACGTTCAAATCGTCTCCCGTAGGGCTATTTTCATGAGCCTATTGCCGCATATCGCGGCGGGCGCCATATTCGCGCCGAAACGGCCCGCTAAAAGGGCGGGAAACTAAAATCGGGGCCTCATGTTCGCACAGCTATTTACCTGGTGGAATTCCACAACAATGGGCACATCTTTCACGCTCTGGCGCAAAGGCGCTGAAAAAGTCGGGGAAGATGAACAGGGCAACCGCTATTTTCAGGAAGCCGCCAATAGCCTGCCGGGGAGTGAGGGCACGCGCCCGCGCCGCTGGGTCGTCTATCACGGCGTCGCGGAAGCCTCTCGTGTGCCGCCGGACTGGCATGGATGGCTGCACCACATTTTTGATGAGCCGCCGACCAAAGAACCCTTAACGCGCCGGGCTTTTGAAAAAGACCATCTGCCGAACATGACCGGAACGCCTTTAGCCTATCATCCACCCGGCAGTTTATCGCGCACAGGCGGCCCGGCAGATGTTGATGATGGGTACGAGGCCTGGACGCCAGAAAACGATTGATCATTTTACTGTAAGGTTGGGACAAAGGAGAGTTAGATGTCACGCACGAATGTTTTCGAAACGATTGTTGGCCTGGTCGTCATCGTCGTTGCGGCGTTGTTCCTTTCCTATGCATATTCCATCAGTGGACGGCAGATCGCGGGAAACCAGTATCGTCTTGATGCGGTGTTTGGCCGGGTCGATGGGATTAGCGTTGGCTCAGAAGTCAGGATTGCAGGCGTGAAAGTCGGCAGTGTTTCCGCTCATGCTCTTGACCGGCAAACCTATGAGGCCAACCTCTCGATGATCATCGACAAGGATGTGCCAATTCCGGAAGACTCTGTTGCGAAGATTGTTTCTGACGGCATTCTCGGCAGCGCGCATGTGGCGATTGAGCCTGGCGCTGCAGAAGAAATGCTGATTGCCGGCGACAAGATTACAATCACGCAAGGCTCGGTTGATTTGCTTGGCCTCGCAGTTCAAACTTTTACAGCGCAGTCTGGTAGAGGCGGCGCGAAGAACGATAAGCCTGCCGATGATCCGCTGGGAGATTTGTAAATGCGTATAGTACTTGCCGCGATGGGCAGCGCTTTGTTGTTGGCGCCATCTTATGCCCAAGAGGCAACGAACCCATCAGTGGAGGAAACACCGGAAGAACTGGCGCCGGTGAGCGAGCTGGATATGCTCTCGCGTAATGCAGATGATCCGTTTGCCGGTGTGATCGCGGCGGAAAAACGAACACCTGTTTCCGTTACTTTGCGCGCGCTCAACAAAGTCACAGCGCGTTACACGGATA
>BQJH01000238.1 GCA_021604605.1 Hyphococcus sp. | reverse complement strand
AAGGTTTTTTGAACCTGCGCGTTCATGTAAGTCGTCAACATTCTGTGTAATGAGCGTCAGGCGGCCCCCAGATTGTTCAAGGCTTGTTTCAAGCTCAGCCAAAGCAAAATGCGCCGCGTTGGGGTTAACACCGCACATTCCCGCCCGGCGTTCATTGTAAAACTGGTGCACCAGCGCAGGATTGGCGGCAAAACCTTCCGGCGTCGCCACTTCGCGATAGTCATATTTTGCCCAAACACCGCCCGTGTCACGAAAGGTCGCCACACCGGATTCTGCTGATATGCCGGAACCGGTCAGGACAACAATATGAGAAGGCGCCCCCACGCCTACTGCGCCATGCGCCGAGCAATCGCGACAAGGAAATCACGCTTGCCGAGGTCAACACCAAGCTGGCGCAAAATAAGATACGCCGCTGTTGTATGAAAATAAAGATTAGGCAGAAGCCAGTGATGAGCGAAAGCCGCGCGCGGGACCGTGACCATGTTATCAGGCCCCATCGGCACGGTGATGTCAGCTTCCGGGTCCGCATCCAGCGCCTTCAAATCAAGGCCGGCAACAATAGATTTGACGCGCTCTATCCGCGCCCTCATGTCAGCAAAAGATGCTTCATCATCTTCAAAGCTGGGCAGTTCCGCACCCGCAATACGAGACAAGGCGCGGGCGGGAATTTCCGAAGCGAAGCGAAATTGAACCGCCAAGGGAAACATATCCGGCGCAACACGCCAGTCCAGATAGACCTCTTCCGCCACATCGATCGCCTCACAACGCTCAGCAGCTTTAACACAGAGGTGGTTTAGGGTTTCCAGCATATTGTTCACGGCAGGAACAACGGAAATAGATAGCGGGCTTGTCATATTATTTTATCCTGTAAAATGGGCGGCGCTAAATTACGCTTCTCACTATCCTAGACCTATGAGAACCGGTTATTAAGACCCTGAAGGCAGCAACGGGCGGACTAAGTATGAAACGCATCCTTTTTGTATGTCTGGGCAATATTTGCCGTTCACCGGCAGCTGAAGGCGTGTTCCGCACGAAGGCGCGCGCCGCCGGTATCGATGTCTATATCGATTCCGCAGGCACTGGCGCCTGGCATGTCGGTGATCCGCCCGACGCACGGATGATCAAGATGGCCGGCAAACGCGGCTATGACATCGCTCATCAGCGCGCCCGCAAAGTTGATCTCGCGGACTTTTATGAATTCGATTACCTCCTCGCGATGGACCTTTCCAACCACACCGACTTGCTGGATCTGGCCCCGCCAAACCGAACCGCTGACATTCGCCTCTTTCTTGACTTTGCCGATTGTGAAGCCCGCGAAACACCTGACCCCTATTATGGCGGCGATGGTGGTTTCGAACGCGTGCTGGATTTAATTGAGTTGGGCGCTGACGGCTTTCTTGCTCATCTGGACAACGAAAGTGAGTAACTTGCCTCAACCTCATAATGACTGGCGCCACTCCCTAGTCCTGAGGAATAAAGATGAAATGCGTCAACGGAAAATTCGACCGTCGAAAACATACCGTTTGCTGAACAGTACTCGAAAACCGCCTCTCGTCTGGCGCCGCTCAAATAGGCAAGCGTCACATGCGGCGTAAACTTTCGATGCTCAAGTTCGAAACCCGCATTGCGAAGTGCGTTTTCAACCTTGCTTTGCAAATGCGCCAACTTATCCGACGGCTCCACGCCTACCCATACAGCCCTCGGTTTGCGCGAACCAAACGAACCGATACCCGACAGACGCAAAGAAAAAGCTGGCGCCTCAATACCGCTCAACGCGTCGGTTGCTGCAGCCAAACCATGACGGTCAACTTCTCCGATGAATGCCAGGGTCATATGAAAATTTTCAAGGGGTCGCCATCGCGCGCCTTCAAGGCCATTTTGGAGACCAGTCAAACGGTCAGAAATTTCAGGCGGAACAGAAAGAGCGACAAACAAACGGTGCATAATTTTTCGATAATCCATCTCTCTCTTACTGTCGAGCGTTGAGCGTCTATGGCTTCGATGGACCAAAAGCTTTTCTGCTTCGGGTTTGGCTACACAGCCCGCCACTTCGCCGATCGCCTAAGAGCAGACGGATGGCATGTTGCCGGGACAACTCGCTCAAACGAAAAAGCTGCTAAACTACGCGCTCAAAATATCGAGGCATTCACATGGGATGGCGGCGACATTGACCTCGCCTGGCTTGAAGACGTTTCAGCGGTCTTAATCTCAACACCACCCGACAAAAGCGGATGTCCCACCTTTCGTGCTGCGAAGAACGCCATTACGGCACATGCCGAGCCCATAAAATGGATTGGCTACCTCTCAACCAACGGTGTTTATGGCGACCATGACGGCGCATGGGTCGATGAGACGAGTGGACTGAGAGGGCAAAGCCCCCGCGCCCTGAGCCGGATCGAGGCCGAACAACAATGGCTGTCTTTAGAAGTAAAGACGCCCGTCACAATATTCCGCTTGCCGGGTATTTACGGTCCTGGGCGATCTGCATTCGATACTATTCGCACCGGTAAGGCAAAACGCATTTACAAAGACGGGCAAGTTTTCTCGCGCATGCATGTCAGTGACATTGCGTCTGCGCTTGCCGACAGCTTGAGCATGCTGCAACAACACGAAATTTATAATCTGGCGGATGATGAACCTGCTCCGCCGCAAGATGTAATTTCTTTTGCCTGTGAATTGTTGGGTGTCACGCCGCCACCGCTTGTTCCCATTGAACAAGCGGGCTTATCGGAGATGGCCAAAAGTTTTTATGCAGACAATAAACGCGTTTCCAACGCCCGCATGAAAGCGACGTTAAAAACGCGCTTGGATTATCCTACTTACCGGGAAGGCTTAAAAGCCCTCCTCAAGCATCACAAAGAGGAAAGTTAAGCGTCTTCGCCGGTCTCTTCTTCATCAGGCGCAGGCGCCGTATGATCCCATTGGTGCATCTTACGGACCCGGCACTGATAGGGTATGCCGCCAATTTCCTT
The DNA here is from genome assembly GCA_021604605.1 of Hyphococcus sp. Lineage (GTDB taxonomy): Bacteria > Pseudomonadota > Alphaproteobacteria > Caulobacterales > Parvularculaceae > Hyphococcus. The sequence continues at coordinate 1,780 of BQJH01000238.1, read as the reverse complement.
CACCGTGATTCTGTCATTTTGCGTCAGACAGCCAGAGCCCGGGGTTGATTCGAGCACGATGGCGTCAGCGCGTTTGATTATTTTTTCGCTGCACCCTTCGTTCAAGGTCACGTGATACCAATTATTAGCGCCACGATCGAGGAGGATAACGCCGTCCTGTCCTTTAAGAGACTGCCAGCGATCAATTGAGCTGGCAAAACAGATCCGGTCGACTTCCGGTCCAATGCGCGCGTCAACAGCATCTTCAGCCGTGACAGGCGCCGCTATTACCGCCCAGACTGCGCCTGCGCTAACTGCTGCACTCAACAATATAGATTGAAGCTTCATGACGTCGGATTCCTTTTTCTGCGCCCAGCCGTTTTCGTTATAAACCAGTCCGAAGACCAGTGAGAACACATTCTAGCGAGAAATCTGCAAAATCACATAAAGAAATCTTTATATGCGCTTGGCAGAGCCTCGCACCCCTGATATACGCGCCGCAACAATTTGCCGAAACAATCGAAAGTTAGGGAACCATGTCAGCCAAAGGTAATGACTATGTCGTCAAGGATATCAATCTCGCCGATTGGGGCCGCACAGAAATCGAGATCGCCGAAACCGAAATGCCGGGATTGATGGCGACACGCGAAGAGTATGGCAGCACACAACCCTTGAAAGACGCCAGGATCGCCGGATCACTCCATATGACGATCCAGACTGCAGTCCTGATCGAAACATTGCAGGCGCTTGGCGCTGATGTTCGCTGGGCCTCATGCAACATCTACTCGACCCAGGACCACGCAGCAGCCGCGATTGCAGCCACCGGCACACCTGTCTTTGCCTTTAAAGGGGAAAGCCTGCAGGAATATTGGGATCTGGCTGACAAGATTTTTGAATGGCCAAATGGCGAAACCGCCAACATGATTTTGGATGATGGCGGCGACGCGACTCTACTGATCCTTCTTGGCGCAGATGCAGAAAAAGACCCTTCTCTTCTCAATAATCCTTCTAATGAAGAAGAAGAAGCGCTTTTTGCAACAATCAAACGACGTCTTGAGAAACAACCCAATTGGTACTCAACCGTCAAAGCCAACATTAAAGGTGTTACGGAAGAAACGACGACAGGTGTTCTGCGTCTTTATCAGCGACAGAAAAATGGCACGCTTCCCTTTCCCGCCATTAACGTCAACGACTCGGTCACGAAGTCCAAGTTCGACAACAAATATGGTTGTAAGGAATCGCTGGTTGATGGCATTCGTCGCGGTACAGATGTTATGATGGCCGGTAAAGTTGCTCTGGTCGCTGGTTACGGCGATGTCGGCAAGGGCTCAGCAGCCTCTCTTAGTGGCGCGGGCGCGCGCGTGATGGTGACCGAGATTGATCCAATCTGCGCCTTGCAGGCAGCCATGGATGGTTTTGAAGTTGTCACGATGGAAGAAGGCGCGCCGCGCGCTGATATCGTCATTACTTCAACCGGTAATAAAGATGTCCTGACAGTCGATCATATGAAGTCGCTGAAAGACATGGCCATCGTCGGTAATATTGGTCACTTCGACAATGAAATTCAGGTCGAGGGATTGAAGAATTTCAAATGGGCAAACGTCAAAGACCAGGTTGATATGATTACGTTCCCGGACGGCAAGCGCATGTTGCTTCTGTCTCAAGGTCGCCTCTTAAACCTTGGCAACGCCACCGGGCACCCATCATTTGTGATGTCAGCTTCTTTCACAAACCAGACTTTGGCTCAGATTGAGCTTTGGACAAAAGGCAACGAGTACAAAAACGAAGTTTATGTACTGCC
>BQJH01000237.1 GCA_021604605.1 Hyphococcus sp. | reverse complement strand
CGCAGCTTTTGAAACGGCGTATGGCCCCCAATAGGCGCGTGCTACTTCTCCGCCAACGCTAGACGTCGTGAAAATAGCGCGGGCGCGTTCGGATTTGCGCATCATCGGATCAAACGCCCGGATCAGTCGCCAGTTTGCTGTGACGTTAAGATCGAGCGTCGCAAGCCAGACCTTTGGGTCGACATCGGTTAATGGCGCAAGCTCACCCAGCATGGCGGCGTTAGCAAATAAAATATCAAGGGCGTCAAAGCGGTTCGCCAATGCCTCCGCGAGGCGCTCAATATTATCGCCTTCAGTCAGGTTCATGGGGATGAGTGAGGCTGTGCCGCCTGCGGCGCGAATGTCATCATCCAGTTCTTCAAGCCCGCCGGAGGTGCGCGCGAGCGCCAGAACATGCGCGCCCGCTTTGGCGAGCGCTAAGGCCATCGCCCGGCCGATACCGCGTGATGCGCCAGTAACAAGAGCCGTCTTGCCGGAAAGATCAGGGAGTTGGTCAGTCATTCTCGCTTGCTAGCGCGCAATGAGCTTGATGGCAATCACTCGACTTTGAAAGTCAGCCCGGCATTATGGCAATCACTCGACTTTGAAAGTCAGCCCGGCATTTTTCTCCAACCGCTCGATCAAAGCTACCCCCATGGCCGGGGCGGGGGTCCATATGCCGCCAGGTGTTTCGGTTTTATCTCTGACAAGACAGATCGCGCTTTCAGCAATCATTTTTGAGGTTGAGCCGTAGCCGGGGTCGCGGTCTCCTTTTACACCGACGCGAATTTCATTATCGCCAGCGCCTAGCCCCACAAACAACACATCATAATGACCGTTCTCGCGTTCTTCCTTTGAGGGGCCTTCTCCCGGCTTCGGCCCTTCATCGCTCATCATGGAAGTGTCAGAAGCTACCGCTTGCGCTGCAGCCTCACCTTGATCGCCGGGCCCGGTGATGAGCATCTCTGAATAGAGAAACTCGTCGCCATAGGCATGGTTCTGCAACATGTTGGAGCGATGAATGTTTTTCGTGTTGATAGCGGCCATGACAAAGGGCGCCACCCAGGCGTCGATGGTTTCATCAAATTTTGGTTTTGAGCCACTCGGTTGTTTTGGCCCTGCAAAGCCCGGCGCTAGACCGTACGGGCTTTTGAGAACTTCGACGACAGCCGGGTCTTTAAAAGCCGCCGCCATCGTTGCTTTAAAACTTGCTGCTGTGCCGCCGGAAAATGTGCCTTTCATTTTTCGCACGCGCCCCTTCACTTCCTTGCAAGGCGCGCCGAATTTTTCTTTAGCTTTTTCCTGAAGATATAAGACGCCAAGATCAAATGGGATTGAGTCAAACCCGCAAGAGAAAACGATGCGCGCGCCAGACTTTTTCGCTGTGTCTTCATGAGCGTCGATCATCTCACGCATCCATGCGGGCTCACCACAAAGGTCAACATAATCTGTTGCAGCCTTGGCGCAGGCGGCGACCACGTCACTGCCATAAATCTGATAAGGGCCGACTGTTGTGAGGATGACTTTGGCGCGCTTGACCAGTGCATTGAGGGAGGCGGGGTCTGAAGCGTCTGCCGTTACCAATGGTATGTCCGCCGGCGCCCCGATTTCACCACGCACATGGCGAAGTTTTTCTTCGCTGCGCCCGGCCATCGCCCATTTAAGGTCCGCGTCGTCTTTATACTGCTTGGAGAGATATTCTGCGACCAGCCGCCCGGTAAAGCCGCTTGCGCCATAAACGATAATATCAAACTCTTTGCCTTGGTGATTTGGCGCGGTCATGAGCAGTCTCCATTGTTTTGTTTGAGTTTTGCGCTTGCCAAGCCCTGATTGCAATTCACTTGCGCAGTTGCAGAAACAGCCTCTTTCGCAGCGGGTTTGAGTGAGCCTTCGTCTCGCGGATCAAGCTCTATAATAGTAATTGGCGCACTGGCCCGGCGTTTTCTGCTGCGATCATATAACGGGTCATAATGGTGGCGGATCAGGCTTTCTGCGAGCGAGAGATATTGCTTGTCTGCATCCATGGCCTGCCACTCTTCAATGAGAGGCTTCGGATGAAACGAACGAAGCCGCTCGATTGCGCTTTGAATAGCGCCGGGCGTGTCAATCTGATCGCGATAGCTCTTTACGATGGCATGCGCGCGCGCTTCCGGTGTTGCCGTGACGAGGATGTGAGGCGCCGCGCGCATGGACGCCCATAGTCGTTTGGGGATTTGACAGCGATGAATGCGATTGGATTCTGCTTCAATAAGGACGGGTTTGTCTGGGGCAAACGACTGCAAGTCTCGGCATAGGAGCGATTCAAATAATTTTTGACTGGGTTGAGGGCGCATTGCTTCCGCACCGAAGACAGAGCCGCGATGAGCGGCATAATCTTCAAGATCGATTGTTTGCGCTCCAAGGCTTTTCGCGTGCCGGAGCAATTCTGTTTTCCCGGCGCCGGTCTGGCCGTCGATCAACATGACATTCAATAAGCTCTTATGGTCATGCAAGCTTGCAACAACATTGCGGCGCCAGGTCTTGTATCCACCTTCCAGCAAGGTGCAGCACCAGCCGACCTGGGAGAGGATAGTTGCCATGGTGCCCGACCGCATGCCGCCGCGCCAGCAATAGATCAGCGGGTGAAAGTCTCGGGGCTTGTCTTTGAAATAGGTATCGAGATGGCGCGCGATGTTGCGCGAAACATGCGCGGCGCCAATCTTTCGTGCGATAAACTTTGATTGCTGCTTATAAATTGCCCCGACTTCGGCCCGCTCTTCATTAGAGAGGACAGGCAGGTTAACTGCGCCCGGAATGTGGTCTTCGTTGAACTCATCAGGCGAGCGCACATCAATGATGGCGTCAAAAGCGGTGAGACGCTCATGGCCCGTATCATCAATGGTGTCGATTTTCGCCATCTTATGCGGGCTTACCCTCTATAGATTATCAATAGGATGTAATAAGCCTTTCAAGCAGCGCCGCAAGGACAGGAGTTTTGACGTTGACAGAACCACGCTTAACCTCACTCGCCCATGGCGGCGGGTGCGGATGCAAAATCGCCCCGAATGTTCTGCAGGATCTTCTGGCTGATATGCCGCTGGCCGATGCGCATCGCGATTTGATGGTTGACGCCTCAACTAGCGACGACGCAGCGGTCTATCGGATCAGTGACGAGACCGCGCTGATCGCGACAACGGATTTCTTTATGCCGATTGTCGATGATCCTTTTGTGTTCGGTCAGATTGCGGCGACGAATGCCTTGTCAGACGTTTACGCTATGGGCGGGCGACCGATCTTTTGCCTTGCCGTGACGGGGATGCCGCTTGGTAAAATGAGCGCCGATACAATCCGGCAGATATTAGCGGGGGGCGCGAGCGTTTGCGCAGAGGCGGGCGCGCCTGTTGCAGGCGGTCATTCTATTGATAGCGCCGAACCGATTTACGGTGTTGTCGCGCTGGGCCTTGCGCATCCGGATAAACTCCTGCGCAACAAAGGCGCCCAAGCTGGCGATGTGTTGATCCTTGGTAAGCCGCTTGGCGTCGGTATTTATTCCGCGGCTTTAAAGCAGGAAAAACTGAATGATGCGGGTTATGCCGAAATGATTGCTTCGACAACGCGGCTGAACACGCCGGGTGCTGATCTGGTGGAAGTTGCTGGCGTTCACGCAATGACCGATGTCACAGGGTTTGGTCTGCTCGGTCATTTGAGCGAAGTCTGTAAGGCGGGCAATGTCAGTGCTGTTATTGATGAAGCCAACGTGCCTGCTTTTGAAGGCGCGCGACGGTTGGCGGAGGCGGGCGTTAAAACCGGCGCCAGTGGGCGAAACTGGGAAAGTGTGAAATCGATGATCGACGCGCCAACGGGTTGGCCTGAGGTGTCGCGAACGCTTCTAACCGATCCACAAACATCGGGTGGCTTGCTGGTTTCCTGCGCGCCTGAGGCGGCTGATAACGTTCTGGCGCTATTTCAAAAGCACGGCCATAAAGGCGCAGCCATTGTTGGTCGTATTCAGGAAGGTCAGGCGCAGATCATTGTTCAGTAGCAGCTTTCGGTTGAGCAAAAGCTGCCTCGATACGAATATTAATTTCATCGCCTACAGTTTTTACAAACGTCATTTCGTAATCTGCGCGAGAAATAATTGCATGTGCTGAAAACCCAGCAACAATCCGGTCTTTATCCATGCTCTTGCGAAACTCTGCAAGCGGATGGGTTCCATAGTGATTCATGGTGACATTGAAGACCGCCTCATGCGTAATGCCTTTAATGGTCAACGGTCCACGCATGATGCCTGTGTTCTCGCCCGTTACTTCGTAAGAAGCTGCCTTGAATTGCGCCGTCGGATGGTTTTCAACGTCAAAATACCATTCGCTTTGTAAGTTCTTGGTCATGCGGTCTACGGACGTCCACATGCTATTGATTGGGATGACGGCGTCGACTGTGCTGTTTTCCGGGTTCTCAACATCAAGCAGGTATGTACCCTGAAACTTCGTAAACACCAGAAATGGAAAAACCATGCCTGAATAGTCCCACGATACATGAACAGACGAATGCTCATCATCGATTTCAAAAGCTTCGGGTTCCGCGAGAGCACTGCCTGTGGTCAGCACTAAGGCAAACAATCCAAAAATTATACGGCGCATGAGTATTTCCTCTTACTGAAGAACAAACATCAAAGAATAGTATGCGCGTAGAGTGCTGTCTTGTATAAATGCGATCACTTCTTTGGCAATGGATAAGCCCAGACCAATGCCTCCAGCGCCTCGCGATGATAGATCGTGCTGTGGGTCAGGTCTG
>BQJH01000236.1 GCA_021604605.1 Hyphococcus sp. | reverse complement strand
TTTGTTTCTCCTGGACGATCAGAGCTTATGATACTCTGTCTGAACAACGAAACAACAGAAGGGTAGAGCGCTGGACTCTCTGTGCTGATTTCGCTGTTACAAAATTGTCATAACAAATCTGTGAGTTCTGAGGTTTTTCAGTGAACCGTTTGCGCCCTTCAATCGTTTAATCGTTGTAACAACAAATTAAACAGACACAGCAAGCAAGGAGTTTACTGATGCTGCTTCGGAAGACTACCATTTCTCTTATCGCTGCGAGCGCCGTTTTATCTGGTGCGGCTTTGGCCCAGGATTATTACATCTCGCTTTCTGGTGGGCTTAACTTCCAGAACAGCTCAGACAACGCGGGTGTTTTTGTCGGTCCGTTCACGACGGGTACTGGCACTACTATTCCCGGCGGTACTGTCCTGCCGGATGGAACAGATGTTGGGTGGAACACAGAATTCGAAAATGGCTATGTAATTAATGGCGCCATTGGGCGTAAATATGACGCTTTTCGCGGTGAACTAGAAGTTAGTTACCAGTCAGCAGGCGTTGAAACGCACACTGGTGTATCTACAGCTGGCATTGCTCTTGATAATGAAGATGCAGGCGTATTAATCACAGGCTCTCCTAATCTTGGCGTGTCAGTAGGTGATCTTGTTGCCGCAGGTGAAGGGTCGCTTGATACAGTTTATGTCATGGCAAACTTCCTTGTTGATATAAAAACCGGCACACGCTTTACACCCTATATTGGCGCCGGTGCTGGTGTCGGTTTTGTTGACGTAAATTATTCTCCATCTGCGACGCCTATCATTGATGATAATGCGACCGCATTTGCCTATCAGGGCAAGGCCGGTATTGCTTTCCAAGCGGCGCCTGGAACGGAAATTTTTGCCGGATACCGCTATCGTGCAACTACAGATGTGAATGTAGATGCCAGCTTGTTTGCAGCAAACTTTGATATTGAGAATAAATCATCGATTGTAGAAGCTGGCGTACGCTTTACTTTCTAAACGAGAATATTTGTAGCGCAAAATCCCTCCCCCCTCTTGCGCAAGATAACCGCTGTCTAGTTTAGGCAGCGGTTTTTTCATGAGGGCTAAAGATTCTACTGACGGGGCCACAAAACCATCTGTGTGCATCGAAACAACGCGATCGTTTTACCGGTGCCGTGATTTTTTACAGTTGCATCCCACAATTGAGTTGTACGACCCAAGTGGACCGCTTCTGCGCGGCAGGTAATGACGCCCTCGCGCGCAGTGCCCAAAAAGTTTGACTTTAGTTCAATCGTCGTAAAACCATTTGCGCCTTCTGGCAGGGCGCGAATACATCCATAGCCGCACGCTGTATCAGCGAGAGTGACGACAGTCCCCGCATGAAGAAACCCGTTTGGCGCCATGAGCGCCTGACGAACTTCAAGCTCGGCTTCAGCCCAGCCATCGCCAAAGTCGATGAACTTTATGCCCAACAGGCCGGGCAGGTATTCTTTGCCGAATTTGCCAGCGCTTTCTGCATCATTCATCATGACATTACCATTTTGATCTTTGCGGATATGTGAGACAATACATCCGTTGGGTTTACGAGTTCAATCATTTGGAACAGTTCGCGCAGGCTCATATGTGCTCTGCTATAATTGAACTGCCGAGGTATTTCTAACAAGCGAGAGGATTTTCGATGACACTTTCTACGTACTTGTTTTTTGATGGCCAATGCGCTGAGGCTTTTGACTTTTATAAGTCTGTTTTTGGTGGGGAGTTTACTGTCATTCAAACCTTCGCTGACGGTCCGCCCGAGATGGGTGTGCCTGATGCGGAAAAAGAGAAAATTATGCATGTTTCCTTGCCCGTCGGGGAGGCAGTATTGATGGGATCAGATACGGTCTCACATCAAGGAGAGCCGCCAAAACCCGGCAATAGTTTTGCGATTTCCTATAGTCCGCCAACAAAACAGGATGCGGATATCGCTTTCCCGAAGCTGGCTGATGGCGGTTCAGTGTCCATGGAATTGCAGGAGACATTCTGGGGCTCCTATTTTGGCATGTGTAAAGATAAGTTTGGCGTGAGCTGGATGGTTAATGTTGATATCGGTCAGCCAAAGTAATTTTGCGTTGAAGCGACGATGCCGTGCGTTAAAGGGACAGAATTCGTTTTGTAGGAAGACGAATTCTCCTTTAGCGTAGGGGCGCAAGTCAGGGGAGCATGAACAATGCTGAGTCGTGTCGCATTCATCGGATATGCTGTCTTTCTCATTGGCTATTCAACCTATAAGTATTCTGTTGCGGCGCCGCCGAGTTTTTCTCCCGAATATGCGCAGTCGGTCGCTATTTTGGTATTGCTGACGGGCGTCGCGCCATTTTTGTTGGCGTATCTTTTGTTAAAACTGTCAAGAATGAACAGGTTTGGCGCCAGCGTTGTAGGCCTTTTATTAGGCCTTGTGTTTTGCGTTATAGGGTATGGCGCCTTCTGGTGGTTTTTCATCGCGCCAGGCGGTCAGGCGCCCGCTCTTTACGAAGTGGCGTTGCGCGGTGTCGGCTGGGGGATGTTACAGGGAGGCTTGGCGGCAATTGCGGCTAATCATTAGGAATTCACTATTCTCTTTTGGCAATGATTGAGCCCAAAATTTCCTCAAATATTTCATCGTAGATATCTTTTTCCATGACGATTTTGCCGACTAGCGGTTCTTGCTTATACCAATTATTGTATTCTGTGTCCGTCATGAAGGTGACATGCACACGGGATATGTCATTTGAAATGGGTTCTACAAATATTTTGGCGTGATTGCGGGTTGTATATTTTGAGCCTGTCACGAACCAGTCAACATGCTTCTTTGGAGAGCTGGTGAGCGTAATCCAACCAGTTTCCTGGTTAGCAGTTTCTATTTCATAACCCAAATTTTTGCATGTAGACAAAATGACTTCGAACGCTTGATCCGGGCTGGCGTCGATAGTTCTAACTTGCAAGTCTTGAAAATCAGCAGTGAGGGATGGTGCTGCTTTTTGAGGCGCGCATGACAGTGAGGTCGCTGAAAGTATCAACCCTACACATACACGGTAATAGTATGTTTTTGTCCCCGCCCGCATCTGGTCAGTTTACACTGACGGCAATAATTCGCAATTTTATTAAACACCATTGTTTTCAAGGCATTATCGGGATTTTCTTCTTCCTTTGCCAGCCCTTGGTTTTGAGCGGATTGTAGAAACGCCGCCGACAGATTTTTTTATCCTGCCTTCAGAGGCTTCTTCAACACGTGCTTCAATCGTTGATTGTCGGGCGAGGGGATCATCAGCCACTGCGAGCTCAACTTCTTGCAACCGTTTGATTTCATCTCGCATGCGTGCGGCTGTTTCAAATTCAAGATTGGCGGCTGCGTCACGCATTTCTTTTTCGAGATGTGCAAGGTGCGCTTTGAGGTTGTGGCCTGCACCTTCAAACGCCTCCTGATCTTCGGCGAAACCGCGACCTGCTTTTGTTGCGCCAACGCTTTTGTGGCCGACAAAAGTTTGCCCCATCGCGGCTTTTTTGCCTTCATCATCAGAGTTGGCGATATCGGCGATCGCGGCTTTGGTCGATTCTGGCGTGATGCCATGAGCTATATTGTGGGCGAGTTGCTTTTCCCGGCGGCGCTCGGTTTCGCCTATGGCGCGTTCCATCGAGCCGGTAATTTTATCGGCATAAAGTATAACGCGTCCGTCGACATTTCGCGCCGCCCGGCCAATCGTCTGTATCAGTGATGTCTCGGTGCGCAGAAAACCCTCTTTGTCGGCATCGAGAATAGCAACAAGGCGGCATTCGGGTATGTCGAGGCCTTCGCGCAGCAGGTTAATACCAACCAATACGTCAAAAGCGCCAAGGCGCAGATCGCGAATAATCTCAATTCGTTCCAGCGTATCAATATCAGAATGCATATAGCGTACGCGTACGCCTTGCTCATGCATATATTCGGTGAGGTCTTCAGCCATGCGTTTGGTCAGCGTCGTGACGAGAACGCGCCCGCCATCGCGCGCGACCTTTTTGCATTCGGCGATAACATCATCGACCTGGTTGGATTTGTCTCCGGTTACCGGGCGCACTTCGACTTCAGGGTCAATCAGCCCCGTCGGGCGAATGACCTGTTCAGTAAAGACACCGCCAGTGCGTTCCAGTTCCCACCCGCCGGGTGTTGCGGAAACATGAACTGTCTGTGGGCGCATCTTCTCCCACTCTTCGAATTTCAATGGCCGATTATCCATGCAGGACGGGAGACGAAAGCCATATTCCGCCAGTGTTCGTTTGCGGTTGAAGTCACCGCGAAACATGGCGCCGATCTGTGGCACAGTGACGTGGCTTTCATCGCAGAAGATCAAAGCGTTTTCGGGAAGATACTCAAACAGGGTCGGGGGCGGTTCGCCCGGCTTTCGCCCGGTTAGGTAGCGTGAATAATTCTCAATACCATTACAAGCGCCTGTCGCCGCCATCATCTCAAGGTCAAATTGAACGCGCTGTTCAAGGCGTTGCGCTTCCAGGAGGCGGCCTTCTTCGCGCATAATCGGCAAGGTCTCGTTCAATTCCCTTTTGATGCCGGTGATTGCCTGGTTCAATGTCGGGCGGGGGGTCACATAATGAGAATTGGCGTAGAGCGTGACCTCTTCAAGCTCGCCGGTTTTTTGCCCCGTTAGAGGGTCAAATTCGGTGATGGCTTCAATCTCGTCGCCGAACAACGAGACGCGCCAGGCGCGGTCTTCATAGTGAGCCGGGAATATCTCGATAACGTCGCCGCGCGCTCGAAAATTACCGCGCGCAAAAGCATTGTCATTGCGCTTGTATTGCAGAGCGACGAG
>BQJH01000235.1 GCA_021604605.1 Hyphococcus sp. | reverse complement strand
AATAATCAGGCCAACATTGTTTTCTGCTTCCTGCGCAACCCGCGCAATCTCCGTGAATGAGGTCGAGCCGGTGAAGCCATATACCAGAGATGCGCCATAAAGCAGGAGACATGATGAAAGCGCGCCGAGGACGAAATATTTAAGACCAGCTTCCGTTGAACGGCGGCTGTCGCGGTTGAATGAGGCAAGAATATAAAGCGCGAGGCTCTGGGTTTCGACACCCATATAAAGCGAAATAAGGTCCGTCGCTGACACCATGAGCGACATACCGAATGCGGCGAGAACAATCAGCACCGGATATTCAAACCGGCCAAGTTTCTCACCCGCGAGATAGCGATCTGACATCAAGATCGCGATCGCGGCCGCCGCGAAAATAATAACTTTTGAAAAGACCGCGAAGCTATCAACTTTGAAAGCGCCGTCAAAGAGAGAGACATCATTTGCCTCCGGCCCGAACAGAACGAGCAGGATCGCAATCACCAAAAGCGTAACCGCGCCGTATGAAATCTGCTTGGCGGAACTGTCACCAAGGAAAACGCCCGTAATCAACAAGCCCATAGCGCCAATAGCCAGAACAAGCTCCGGGTAGGCGTAGGTCAGGGTTTCTAAAATGCCCATTACTGGCCCCCGGCGGCAATCGCCGCATTGAAGTTATTGAGCAGGAGATCAACCGATGGTGAGAAAACCGACAAGGCAGGGCCAGGATTAAATCCGAGATAGAGAGCAAAAGCCATGAGAACGCCAAGCGAAAGAAACTCGCGCCGGTCAACATCCGGAATGCCCATCAAGGCTTCCTTGACGATATCTCCGTAGATAACCTGTCGATAAAGCCGCAACGCATAGGCCGCCGACAAGATCACCCCGAAGGCCGCGAAGAACGCAACCCATGTGTTCACTTTGAAGGCGCCGGTCATCGCTAATATCTCACCGACGAAACCGCTTGTCCCCGGCAGGCCGACATTGCCGAGGGTAAAGAACAGGAACAGGAATGCGTAAAGCGGCATCCGATGGACAAGCCCGCCATAGGCTGCAATCTCGCGCGTATGCATCCGATCATAGACAACACCAACACATAAAAAGAGCGCGCCGGAGATAAACCCGTGAGAGAGCATCTGGAACAGACCGCCCTCGATCCCCTGCTTCGTCGCGGTAAAAATGCCCATGGTGACAAAGCCCATATGCGCGACAGAAGAATAAGCAATCAGTTTTTTCATATCTTCCTGCGCCAGCGCGACCAGTGACGTGTAGATGATCGCAATGATCGAGAGCGCATAAATAAACGGCGCGAAATCAACACTCGCCAACGGGAACATTGGTAAAGAGAACCGTAAAAACCCGTAGCCGCCCATCTTCAACAAAATTGCCGCCAGCACAACGGAACCAGCCGTCGGCGCCTGCACGTGGGCGTCCGGCAGCCAAGTATGAACCGGCCACATTGGCATCTTGACCGCAAAGGACGCAAAGAAAGCAAGCCACAGCCACTTTTGCGCCCCAGCAGAGAATTCATACCCTTGAAGGGTCGGGATGTCCGTCGTTCCCGCCTGCGCATACATCCACGCCATCGCGACCAGCAGGAAGAGCGAGCCAATCAACGTGTAGAGAAAGAATTTCAGCGCTGCATAAACCCGGCTCGGCATGGAGACGCCGGCAAACTCTTTTGTGCCTTTTGATCCCCACACACCGATGATCAGGAACATCGGGATCAGACTGCCCTCAAAGAAAACATAAAAGAGGAAAAGATCGAGAGCGCAGAAAACGCCAATCATGAGCGTTTCGAGGATCAGGAACGCAATCATGTAGTCAGCCACACGCGACTTGATCGAATTCCATGAGGCCAGAATACAGATTGGCATGATGAAAGTTGTCAGCAACACGAACAGGATCGAAATGCCGTCAACGCCCATCTTGTAGCTGACGCCGCCGCCAAGCCATGCTGCTTCTTCGACCAGTTGATAGCCGCCAAGGGCCGGGTCATAGAGAACGAAAACGCCTAATGAGACGAGGAAAGTGACCGCAGTAAAGACAAGCGCCACCCATTTGGAATTGTTCTCAATCTGCGCCAGATCTTTTTCACCGATAACGCCTTCATCATCAGTGCGCGCCATCAAGCGGGCAATAATAATGAATATTGCGCCTACCAATGGCGCGAACGTCATCAGACTGAGCCAGGGTTGATCGGCGGTGCTCTCAATCATTGGCCGCCTCCTGCGCTAATCAAGATGAAGGTGATGAAGATGGCGATGCCAACCAGCATCGCGAAAGCATAGTGATACAAATATCCGCTCTGTAATTTGACGGCGCGCTTCGCTGTCAACGCGACTGTCGATGCGATACCATCTGGCCCCAGACGGTCAATCGTATTGCCGTCCCCCTGCTTCCACAGGAACCGGCCAAACAGCAAGGCGGGTTTAACCAAGAGGAAGTCATAGATTTCATCGAAATACCATTTGTTCTTGAGGAAGGCGTAGATCATGCCGCCTTCACGCAAGAGACCAGGCCGCAACGGATCGCCGCGTAAGTAATGAGACGCCGCCGCGAAAGTACCCGCCAGCATGGCGAAGAAAGGCGCCAGAATAACCCAGGCCGGGAAGTCGTGATGGCCACCATCTCCATGACTTTCCGCAGCAGCATGATCGCCCGCGCCGCTCGCCGCGCCATGACCGTCATTAGCAACATTTTCGTGCGCATCAGTCTCGCCGTGATCAGTCGCAACTGCGCCATGTTCAGCGTCGTTACCGTGAGCATCAGTTCTGACTTCCGCTAACTCACCCGCGTTCAGATGATCAGCCGTAGATGATCCTTCACTGTGCGACGCTGATTTGAAGTATAGCGCGCCATTCCAGAACGCTTCTTTTTTGTCGCCAACAAAATTTCCATAAAACGCCATGCCCGCAACCAGCGCCCCAAGCGCCAGTGGGATCAATGGCGCCATCATCGTATCAGGCACCGCATGCGGGTGCTTGCGTACAGATTCCGGCGCGCGGCTCTGTCCCCAGAAAGTCAGGAAGATAAGCCGCCAGGAATAAAATGCCGTCATCACAGCCGCCGCCAGACCAAGGGCAAAAGCGAAATAACCAAAAGCCATGCCCGCCTGACCGCCGGCAAAAGCAGATTCGATCACCATGTCTTTAGAAACAAAGCCGGCTGTCCCAAGGGGGGCGCCAAACAGTTTTACAAACGGAATGCCGACACCGGTAATTGCGATAGTGCCGATCACCATTAAAATATGGGTAAACGGCAGCAAATCTTTAACGCCGCCCATCTTTTTAATGTTCTGCTCGTGATGCATGGCAATAATCACAGCGCCAGACCCGAGGAACAACAGCGCCTTAAAGAACGCATGAGTAAAGAGGTGGAACATCGCGGCGTCATAAGCGCCGACGCCAGCCGCAAAAAACATGTAGCCGAGCTGAGAACAGGTCGAATACGCAACGACTTTTTTGATGTCATCCTGCAGCAAGCCCACAGTCGCCGCGAAGAACGCAGTAATCGCGCCAACCAGAGTAATCATGGCTGCCGCATTGGGCGCATATTCAAAAATCACCGAACACCGGCAAACAAGGAAAACACCAGCCGTCACCATGGTCGCAGCATGGATCAACGCAGAAACTGGCGTTGGGCCTTCCATTGCATCCGGCAACCAGGTGTGCAGCATGAACTGAGCCGACTTACCCATAGCGCCAATGAATAAAAGGACGCCGATTACAGTTAGCGCGTGCCAGTCATTACCGATAAAGTTGATTGTCAAATCGCGGATTGGCGCGCCGACGCTTTGCCCAAAGGGGATCGCTTCGCTATTCGCCGCCACCGCCCCAAAGACGGTGTCAAACTCAATCGAGCCGAACACATAAAATATGCACATGATGCCAAGGGCAAAACCAAAATCACCAACCCGGTTGACGACAAAAGCTTTGATCGCAGCATCATTGGCGGATTTTTTCTTGAACCAGAAACCGATCAATAAATAAGACGCGAGCCCAACCCCTTCCCAACCGAAGAACAGTTGCAGGAAGTTGTCCGCCGTAACGAGCGTCAACATCGCAAAGGTAAAGAGTGAGAGATATGCGAAAAAGCGCGGCTGCTCACCATACTCTTTCATGTAACCCATGGAATAGGTGTGAACGAGGAATGAGACCGAGTTCACGACAATCAGCATAACGGCCGAAAGCGTATCAAGGCGCACAGCCCATGACGCTTTGAAATCACCCGATGCAATCCAGGTGAACAGCTCTATCGTGCGAGCATTGCCGCCCAGCGCCACGTCAAAGAACAGCATCCAAGACATAATCGCCGCGACAAGCATAAAGCCCGTCGTTAGTAGCTCAGCCGCGCGGGGGCCAGCGATACGGCCGATGGGCATCGCCAGCATGGCGCCGAAAAGCGGCAGTAGAACGACAAATGATCCCATTGCTCAGTGCGCCTCTAATTCTTCATCAGGTTGGCGTCTTCAACCGCGATATCGCCGCGATTTCGGAAGAAGGCCACAAGGATCGCCAGCCCGACCGCCGCTTCCGCTGCGGCAACCGTCAACACCATGAAAGCGAAGATCTGGCCTGTGAGATCGCCAAGGAACTGTGAAAACGCAACCAGGTTGATATTCACCGCCAGCAACATCAATTCGATCGACATCAAAATAACAATGACGTTTTTCCGGTTCAGGAAAATGCCCGCCATCCCAATAGCGAACAACACCGCCGCAACCGTCAAATAATGTCCAAGGCCAATCGCCAACATAAGTCTCGCCGCCCCTTAAGAGAGTCCCTGGCCGGAACCGATATCAATCAGCTCCACGCCGTCTTCGCGTTTGCGCGC
>BQJH01000234.1 GCA_021604605.1 Hyphococcus sp. | reverse complement strand
GCTCTCGAAGAAGAAAGCGTCGCCCGATTTTGGGCAGCGCGCGCACGCTCGATCGGCGCTTTGGTCAATGTCGTCGATCAGCCTGACGATTGTGATTTCACGACCCCGTCGATTGTTGATCGGGGTGGGCTCACTATAGCGATCTCTACAGATGGCGACGCGCCGGTTCTCGGGCGTAATTTACGCGCAGAAATTGAAACGCTGACGCCGGCGCGCGCAGATGCGCTGGTTGCGTTCGCGGCGCAATATCGTGCTGTGGTGAAAGCCGCTGTTCAGGAAACTGACCGTAGAGTTTTTTGGGAAAAGTTTTTTGACGGGCCTATCGCCGCCAAGGTGCTGAGCGGTGATGAGGTCGGCGCTCACGAAGACATGATTGCTGCGATTAATCATCCGCAGAAAGAACAATCCGTTGGCGTGGTTCATATTGTCGGCGCTGGCCCTGGCGACCCTGATTTGCTGACTTTAAAAGCATTTCGCTTACTGCAAAAAGCCGATGTTATTGTTCATGACCGCCTTGTCAGTGATGAAATTCTATCGCTGGCCCGGCGCGATGCAGACCGACTATATGTTGGCAAGGCAAAAGCCGATCACGCGGTCCCTCAAAATGAGATTGAACAGCGACTGATCGATCTGGCCCGTGAAGGTAAAAATGTTGTGCGCCTCAAAGGCGGCGATCCATTTGTGTTCGGGCGCGGCGGCGAAGAGCTGGATCGTGTTCGCGATGCTGGCATCCCTGTTTTTGTTACGCCGGGAATAACTGCAGCCACCGGTTGCGCCGCATCCGCGGGCATGGCGTTGACCCACAGGGATTATTCACAATCCGTTACATTCGTAACGGGCCACGCCAAGAATGATGGCGAGCCAGATCTGGATTGGGCTGCGCTCGCCGCCCTAAAAAACACGCTTGTTGTCTATATGGGCGTCGGTAAGGCTGCAGACATTGAAGGTCAATTAATCGCGAATGGGCGTGGGCGCGCCACACCGGTCGCCGTCATTGAGAACGGTACGCGAGCCGATCAAAAAATTATCAAAGGCAAACTTGGTGATCTTGCTGCGCTTGTTCGCGATGGCGGGGTTCAAGGGCCAGCCTTGTTGGTTATCGGCGAGGTTGCCGCGCTGGCCAACGGTCAAGAGCTTTATGCGTTGATGAATGAGCAAAGGAGGGCGGCATGAAAGCTGTTACGGGAAATCGCCTGTGCGATGGCGCTGTTGTCTATCTCAAAGATGATGATCAGTGGACGGTGCATATTGCAGAGGCGGCGCCTTTTCAAAATGATGACAGCGAGGCTGTTTTGAAAGCTGCGCAGACGCGTGTTGGTGAAATTACTGAAGCGTATTTAATCGATATAGCTGATGACGGCGCCCCTTCAGGCCGACAAGCCTTGCGTGAAACGATCCGCACGGCAGGGCCTACGGTTCGTGTTGACCTTGGCGTGCAAGCAGGGGGTATTCGATGAGTGCGCCAATAAAAATATATGGTGATCCCATCAGCGGAAACTGCCTGAAAACAAAATGGACGGCTGACTACTCACACGCAGAGTATGAGTGGATCGCGCTGGATATTCTGAAAGGGGAAACCCGGACCGAGGAATTTCTGGCGATTAATCCATTTGGGCAAATTCCAGCGGCCGTTCTTGCTGACGGGCATGTTCTTACACAGTCAAATGCGATCATGGTTTATCTCGCGGAGACAAGTCAAAGCGATTTGTTGCCGGATGACTCATATGAGCGCGCACAAGTTTTGAAGTGGCTTTTCTGGGAGCAGAACTCGCATGAACCCTATATCGCCGGGCGTCGTTTTCGCAAATCCTATCTTGGGTTGGCGGATGAAAAGATCGATCCTGAGTGGTTGCCGCGCGGCAACGCGGCGCTCGCGTTGATGAATGGGACGCTAAAAAAGTCTGATTTTCTCTGCGGTGATAATTTCACGCTCGCTGATATTGCGCTCGTTGCCTACACGCGCGTCGCCCATGAGGGCGGCTTTGACCTTACGCAATACCCTGCGGTCGAAGCGTGGATCGCGCGGGTTGAAACCCTCTTGAAAATTGATGCGGTGGAGCGCAGCTGATGTATCGTTATGATGAGTTTGATGCGACGATGGTCGCTGAACGCGCAGCGCAATTTCGTGGTCAGGTCGCTCGGCGGCTCTCCGGCGAGTTGACGGAGGATGAGTTCAAGCCATTACGCTTGATGAACGGTCTTTATCTGCAACTGCATGCTTACATGCTGCGTGTTGCTGTTCCTTATGGAACATTGTCGTCACGGCAGATGCGTAAACTGGCGCATATAGCGCGAACGTACGACAAGGGCTACGGTCATTTCACGACACGTCAGAACATCCAGTTTAACTGGCCGGCGCTGGTTGATGTGCCTGATATTCTGGATGAGTTGGCGTCAGTGGAAATGCACGCAATCCAGACATCTGGGAATTGCATTCGCAATGTAACATCGGACCAATATGCGGGCGCTGCAGCCGGAGAGGTGGAAGATCCTCGCATCTGGTCTGAGGTCATTCGGCAATGGTCGACCTTTCACCCGGAATTTTCTTTCCTGCCGCGCAAGTTCAAGATCGCGGTGACGGCGTCAGATACAGACAGGGCGGCCGTCAAAGTTCACGATATTGGCCTGCGCATTCATAAAAATGCTCAAGGCGAGATCGGCTTTGAGGTCATTGTTGGCGGTGGCCTTGGTCGCACGCCTTATATCGGTCACACGATCAGAAATTTCCTGCCCAAAGCGCATTTGCTGTCTTATCTGGAGGCGATCTTGCGGGTTTATAACCTCGAAGGTCGCCGCGATAATCTCTATAAGGCGCGGATAAAAATTCTCCTTAATGTAGAAGGCGCGGAAAAGTTCGCAACCATGGTTGAGAAAGAATGGGCGGCTATCCGTGACAGTGATGTCGATCTTCCCGCTGAAGAGATTGCCCGCATTCGCGATTATTTTGCATTGCCGGATTTTGAGGATTTGTCAGCAACGGATGATGCTTTTGAAAAGGCGCGCACGAAAGATAAAGACTTTGCCCGTTGGGTGCGAATAAATACCGCGGCTCACAAACGATCCGGATACTCAATCGTCAACATTTCGTTGAAACCGGTCAGTGGTATTCCCGGTGATATTTCCGACACGCAGATGGAAGCTGTTGCCGGTATCGCCGAGCAATATTCCTTCGACGAAATTCGAGCGACCCATGAGCAAAATCTGGTTCTGCCGCATGTCCGTCAAGATGACCTTTATGCGGTTTGGAAAGCGCTTGACGCGCATGGCTTGGCAACGGCCAATATCGGGCTCGTCAGCGATATTATCGCGTGCCCCGGCCTTGATTATTGCGCTCTCGCCAACACGCGCTCGATCCCAATTGCGCAACGTATTTCGGAACGCTTTGCCGCCTTGGGCGGCGAGGAAGAAATTGGCGAACTCAAGATCAAAATATCCGGTTGCATCAATGCCTGCGGTCATCATCATGTCGGCCATATCGGCATTCTTGGCGTCGATAAAAAAGGCGAAGAGTTTTATCAGATCACGCTTGGCGGATCAGGTGCTGAAGATGCGTCAATTGGAGAAATTGTCGGGCGAGGGTTGTCGTCTGGCGATGTGGTTGATGCTGTTGAACAGCTTGTCCAGTTTTATCTCAAGACCCGTCAGAACAAAGAGCGATTTTTAGATACCTATAGGCGTCTTGGCGCCGAACCCTTTAAGGAGGCGCTTTATGCCGCTGCTTAAACTTCACGGAAATGATTTATCACCTGCCTTAGAAGAGCCTTTACATGAGGTGACGTTAGATGATTGGCGCGAAAATCCAACAGCACATACGGATGCGACAGCGCTTGTCCTGCCGAATGCGCAAAGCCTTAGTGATATCAAATGTGATCTCAACGGGTTTAGCGTTGTTATACTAGAGTTTCCAACTTTTAAGGATGGCCGCGCTTATTCGCAGGCGCGATTGTTGCGTCAAAGATATGGATATACCGGAGAGATCCGTGCGCGTGGAAATGTCTTAAGGGATCAGCTTTGGTTTATGGCGCGGTGCGGGGTTAACGCGTTTGAGTTTTCTGCTGAAAATGCAAATGACGCCAAGACCGCACTGCAGGAATTTTCCTATGCCTATCAATCTTGTGCAGATAAGCGCGCACCAGTATGGCGCCGTCGATTTGACCGCTCTGTAGCGGCGTAGGAGTGGTTTGCATGACGTTATCTGCTGCGCAGGATATTGCTGAACCAAACTTGCCAGATGAAACGAGCCTTGAAGCGAAGGCGCGCCGTCTCGCGATGCAATATTCTTGTTCTGATGCAAAAGAAATTTTACAGCAGACTATTCACTCGACATTTGTCGGAAAGATTGCGCTGGTTTCTTCTTTCGGCGCTGAATCTTCTGTGCTTCTACATCTTGTTTCGGAAGTCGATAAATCGATTCCTGTTATCTTTCTCGATACAGGAAAGCATTTTGCTCAAACCCTGAGCTATCGAAATAAGCTGGTGAATTTACTTGGGCTGACGAATATTCACGACATTCATCCGCAGACAGAAGAGGTCAAAGAGCGAGACCCTGATGGTGGGTTATGGAAGAGTAATGCTGATGCTTGCTGCACCTTGCGAAAGGTTGAACCTTTGTCGGGCGCATTGGACGGCTATGATGCCTGGATAACCGGACGCAAACAGTTTCATGGCGCTGGGCGGATCAACTTGCCAGCCTTTGAAGCGTCGTCAACACATATCAAGGTCAATCCATTGATCCGCTGGTCGAAAGAAGACGTTGACGCATATGTTGCCGCACATGATTTGCCGCCGCATCCGCTTGTGGCACAAGGTTATCCTTCTATTGGA
>BQJH01000233.1 GCA_021604605.1 Hyphococcus sp. | reverse complement strand
CTCATAAGCGCGCAGGTTTTTCGTGTCCGCCGCCGCCGCAAAGCGAATAGCATTTGCGCGACCGAGATCAATGTTCTTTCCAAGTTCAGACACAATGGTCGTTGAAATTTCATCCTGAATGGCGAAAATATTTTCAACGGTCAGGGTGCGGTCAAATGTTTGCGCCCAGAGATGCGTGTCTGTTTGCGCGTCAATGAGCTGCGCTGTGATGCGCACATTATCACCCGCCTTACGTACTGACCCCTCAACCACATGGCGCACGCCCAGTTCACTGGCAATCGCACGGGCGCCCATTTCCGGTTTGTCTTTGAAAGCAAAAGACGACGTGCGCGAAGCAACCCTCAACCCATCGACACGGGCCAGCACATTTAAAATTTCTTCCGAGACGCCATCAGAAAAATATTCCTGATCGCCCTCGGGAGATACATCATCAAACGGCAACACGGCGATGGATTTGGAACGGTCAACACCCACTTCATCCGCTGTGGTCTTTATTGGCGTTTGGTCATTACCGCCACGAAAAGCGACCAGCGCGACCATCAACACCACCGCGAGAACCGCCAGTGCCCCACCCCAGATTTTGGGATCTGAAAAATCAACTACTGACGCTGAACCTGTTGGTGCAACCAGCCCAACCGGTTCCGTCATATCAACAGTCTCACCCGCTACACGCGCTTTAACCGTTTTTGATAGTTCCTGAAAAACCGGCGTCGCGCCGTCCCGCTTCCATCCTGAAAAGTCCAGCGCATGATACTGACGGAAACCAATTGGTGGCAATCCGTCATCAAGCGTAACGGCCAACAGCTTGCCCGCTTCCGCCGCGACATTGGCCTCGTCTTTTACCCAGCGGGACTCGTTGGCGCTCGATGACCATGCAACGATAACGGCTTTCGCCGCCTCAAGCTCTCGCTCAATGTCTTTTGAAAATTCGGCGCCGCTTTCAATCTGCCGATCCCACCAAACGGAGTAGCCTTCGGCCTCTAAAGCGGCGGCCAGCTTCTCGATCTTTTCGCGGTCGGCGCGCGCATATGAGATGAAGATATCGGCCAAGCTCTTCCCCGGTTTTCGGCCTTCTTCGTTGGCCTATCGATCCAGCCCTTTGATCGGGCTTTATGATCCGGGTGTATCGCTAGCCTAATTTCGCTTGAAATAACAGGGTTTAGCGCGATTTTTACACCGGAACAGAAACAAATTTTCCAGCAATCTCAAGGGATTGGCTGAATGTTATTTCCTGGGGCTAACCCGGTACGAGCAGCGGCGGGCGCCTTGCAAAATATGGTCTTCGCGCTGGACCGAAAGCTCTGGCCCCAGAACATCAGCGAAGACTTTTAGCTCGCCGGCGCAAAGGCCGGTGCAAGATTTCGCCGCTGAACAAATCGGGCAATGATTTTCAATCAGCAACCAGTCGCGGCCATCGCGCTTGGCTTCCGCCATATAGCCTTCATCGCTACGCAGCACCGCCAGCTTTTTCACGCGCTCGCCCGGCGTTTTCGCCGCTTTCATTTTTTCACGATACGTCTTGCGCTGCATGTCGCCATGTTTCTTGACCACCTTGGCGAGCCCTTCCGCGCCAAATAGTTGCTCTACGGACTTTATCATTTCTACCGCTAGCGACTGATGCGCATCCGGGAAAAGTCGCGATGCCTCATCGGTGAGCGCCCACAGTTTTGTCGGCCGCCCTCTACCACGCGCTTCTGACCGGGACGATAACAACCCCTCTTCTTCCAGCTCAAACAAATGCAGCCGCGCCGCCATGGCCGTCACGCCGAGACGCTCGCCCAGCGCGGGCGCAGACAACTCCCCCTCGCGCTTCAACAGATCAAGGATCGCGGGCCGCGTCGCCGCGCTATGACCAGAACCCGCCTTAGCATCGGTTTTTTCGATTTGCTGTTTCGATATTTTGCTCATTCGATTTTATTAAAAGATATTGCTTTCTTAAACAAGCCCAATTATTGAAAGGTTATTCTTTCTTTAATGGAGATTTAACCTGGAGAGTTAACAATGCCCAAACTAGAACACGCAAACCTCGTCCTCACCGACATTGAACCCACATTAGAGTTTTTGAAGCTTGCCTTTCCGCAGTGGCGCATACGCGGAGAAGGAAAAAGCGAGTGGTACGGCAAGCCCCGCCGCTGGGTGCATTTCGGTGACGACGACACATACATCACTCTCAACGATCATGGCGAAGGCAAACAGCGCGACTTGAAAGGCTATTCGCCTGGCCTGGCGCATCTTGGGTTTTCTGTAGAAGGCGTTGAGGCCATTGCGGCGCGCTTAACCGAGGCCGGTTACATCGTCACCCATAATGGCGAAGACCACCCGCATCGCAAAAACATTTATTACCGCGAGCCCGATGGGCTGGAAATTGAATTCGTCGAGTATTTCTCCGACGCACCAGAAGAGAGAAACCTTTATGTTTGATCCTGCTTTATCTGATGGCGGAGAATTGGCGGAATGGTTGCGGCGAGTGTTTGAACGCACGCGCAGTGAGAACCAGACAGACATCTTGGGCCTTATTGGCTCAAGTCGTCGTGACGGCGACACAGCCCGCCTTACGCGCGCCGTTTTTGAAAACTTGCCCGGCGCAGGACTGATTGATCTCAGCGCTTATGATATCGCGCCTTATGATTATCACTATCGTCAGTCTCATGATGATTTTATTGAGATCGCGCAAAAAATGGCACAGGCGAAGACAATTGTCTTCGCCTCGCCGGTCTATTGGTATGCCATGAGCGCCCAGATGAAACTTTTCTTTGACCGCCTCACTGATCTCACGGAAACCCACAAACCCATCGGCAAAAGCCTCGCCGGGAAAACCGCCTTCCTGATTGCGACAGGCGGCAGTCCTTCGGCGCCGGCCAGTTTCGAGCCGCCCTTCCGGGAGACGGCGCGCTATTTCAACATGAACTGGGGTGGGATGCTCTATGGGCAAAAGGGAGAAGCCAGAGACAAGGGTATGGTTAAAACCTTCGCCAGCAACATCGCCGAGTTAAGCGTGGCGCCCTACGCAATCCAGGAAATCGCCTGATAGACCGCCTGACAAACAGCAGGGACCAACCAATCCTTACGCTCTTGTCATCCGCCTTGAAAACTCTCGGCTTGCGCCGCCTTTCCGCCGCGATTATCGACAACAAACCCATATTGAGGGCCCCCTAGCTGAAGCCAGAGTTGAGGGTCATAGCCTTCATGGGTGCAATTGCTGCATAATAGTGAGCTGATGACGGAAAAGAACGACCATATTGAAGAAACGCCAGAGGCGGGCTCAAATGAAGCAGACCCCATTAAAGGGCCCGCATCGGAGCCGACGGCGTCAAAGCTGGCGACGATCTTGAAAGGCGTCACAGCGCGCGCGTCAGCTTTGCGCGGCGCTGGCGCCCGTCAGATCAATCGATTGTTCAAAAAACAAAAGGCAGATGCCCCAAAATCACCCTATGCAGAAGGCGTGAAATATTCGCCCGAACCGGAACAAGGCTATCCCTGGCGGGCGCTTGGCGGCAGTTTTCTCGGCGCCGGTGTATCTCTAGGCTTTCTGGGACTGATTGGCGTTCTCGGCTTCGCCTTTATCGTGATGGCGCCGCGTGTCCCCGCTAATGCAGATATGTGGAACGTCAATCGACAGTCGGCGATTATTGTTCTCGACCGCAATGGCGAAGAGATTGCCGCGCGCGGGGCGCGTTATGGCCAACAGATCGAGCCTCATGAATTGCCCGATTATTTGTTGAAGGCTTTCCTCTCAACCGAAGACCGGCGGTTTTACGATCATGGCGGGGTTGATTTGCGCGGCACGCTGCGCGCAGCCCTCGCCAATCTAAAAGCGGGCGGCGTGACCGAAGGCGGCTCAACGATTACCCAGCAGCTCGCCAAGAACCTCTTCCTCTCGCCGGAACAGACCTATACGCGAAAAGCGCGCGAGGCCTTGCTCGCCTTGTGGCTGGAGGGCCATTACTCAAAGGACGAGATCCTCTCGCTTTATATCAACCGGATTTATCTTGGCGCCGGGACTTATGGCGTTGAATCCGCGGCGCAAACCTATTTCGCGAAATCCGCACGCGACGTCACTCTGGCTGAAGCCGCGTTGTTGGCCGGTTTGCCCAAGGCGCCGTCCACCTATGCGCCAACGCAAAACCCCAAAGGCGCAGAGCGGCGCGCCGGCGAAGTGCTCGATAATCTTTTGGAGACAAATGACATCACGCCATTTGCCGCGCGCGAGGCGCGTATTGAACCGGCAAAAGTGATTAATCAGAATACGGACTCTGATCTGGGATATTTCTTTGACTATGCCGCCGCCAAAGCGCGAAAACACGCCAAAGGCGTCACCGGCGACATCATCGTCACCACAACGATTGATCAAAAACTTCAGCGCGACGCAGAGGTTGCCGTCACCACGGCGTTGACCGTAGAGAACCGGCTCAAAGGCGCCGATCAGGCAGCGCTGATCGCCTATGACGCAAACGGCGCCTTGCGCGCCATGGTTGGCGGGCGGTCCTACAAGGAAAGTCAGTTCAACCGCGCAGTGCAGGCAAAACGCCAGCCCGGCTCAGCGTTCAAACCCTTCGTTTATGTCGCTGCGATGGAAGCGGGCCTTTCGCCCAGTTCTCGCTTTGTCGACCAGGCGATCAATTATGATGGCTGGGCGCCGACAAATTATACCGATGGTTTTATCGGCCCGGTGCGCCTGTCAGAAGCGATGGCGAAATCGATCAACACGGTCGCGGCGCAAGTCTCCGAACGGGTCGGCCCGGCCAATGTCGCCAAAGCGGCAATGCGGTTTGGCGTGCCGGATGTGCCGAATTTTAGAGCGATCGCCCTCGGCGCTGTTGATGTGAC
>BQJH01000232.1 GCA_021604605.1 Hyphococcus sp. | reverse complement strand
AACGAGTGGTGCGCAAATGTCGCCGGCAGTACGCTGATTATCCCGGTTTCGGATCTTGCACAGCACGTCATTCTTTCCTTGTGCTATCTCGTTCAAAGCGGCGTTTGCATTTATGATGATGTGAACAACCGGCCGATACCGGGTCTCGACAGGTTCAAGAACCGCGTCGACACCGAAAACCCATTCCCCATGTCTTACCTCGAACAGATGAGCCTGACGGAGGTCACCGTCGAGCTTTCCTGCGCGTGCTACGCAGGCGCCTTGATGCTGCAAGCGATGGGGCTGGGCGGATGGATGTATGAAGGCATCAATCCGTTCAGCATCCTTGGCGCAAGCGGTGATCCGGCCGTGCCCGGACTCGGTTTTCGCTTTGACATGCTGCCGGATCAACCGCTGCCGCACGTCACCGGATTGGAAGGCGTGTTGGAAGGCCATTGCCAGCCGCACTTTAAAGACATGCGCGCGGCTGTAGCATCAGTCGTTGAACGGAAGTTTGGCGCCGGCGGCCCCTTCAATGTAAAAACCTCCGGCCCATACAAGGAAACAGACGCTGTGCGCAGCAGCGCCGCTCCCATCGACGAAGAGTTCGTGGAGTGCGTCGCGACGATGGCGCAATATGTTCAGGACACGTTCGGCCGGTTCCCTGCAACAGTTCCCGCCGTCTTTTCACTGATGTATCTGCAAGCCCATCAACTTGACACAGACTTTTACGATACGCACTTCACGCCCGGCGCCTATCTGAAGACCCACGCCGCGCACCCCCAGAATTGGACCTGATGCGGTTTAGTCGCGGCCCAATCCGGGCTGCTATCCTGCGCGCCTTTTGAAAGAACAAGATCATGATCCGCAAAACACTCATGCTGATTTACGCTCTGTCAGCCTACATACTGGCGACAGCGAGCCTTCTGTACATTATGGGGTTTCTCGCTGATTTTGGCGTCCCCAAAGGCATTGGCGATGGCGCTGTCGCACCGTTCTGGACAGCCATTATCATTGACGTTGGACTGGTCGGCCTGTTTGGCCTGCATCATTCCATCACCGCTCGTACCGCATTCAAACGCTGGTGAACGAAGATCATTCCAGCGCCCATCGAACGCGCCACCTATCTCTATATGACGGCAATCATGACGGGCGTGATCGTTATCTTCTGGCGCCCTATTCCGGTCACCATATGGCAAGTTGAGTCCGATCTGGCGTCTGGTCTCATTGTCATCGCCTATGTCGGTGTGTGGACGATGATGTCCGCGGCGACATTTCATTTCGGGCATTTCAGTTTCTTCGGTTTGGCACAAGCCTGGCAGAACTTCAGACAGTCTCCCCCCAATCCAAGCAGCATGACGGCGCGGTATTTATATGCGCTTGTTCGCCATCCCATTAGTCTGGGTTGGATGCTGGCGCCGCTGGTCACGCCGCATCTGACGGTCGGCCATGTTGTCTTTGCAGCATCGACCTTCGTTTACATTATGCTGGCGACGCCGTTTGAGGAGGCGGATTTGATCGATGCGCTTGGGCAAACCTACCTAGGCTCAGGACTCATTGATTGAGATAATAGATGACGGTTGCAGCAATGCAAATGGCGGAGAAGTATGTGTGCGCGCATCTGTCGTATCGTGTTGCGACGCGTCTCCAGTCTTTGAGCCTGCCAAACATGATCTCAACTTTGTGCCTTTGCTTGTAGAGGGTTTTGCAAAAATCAGCAGGAGAACGACGTCCGGCTCTGGGCGGGATGCACGGCTGGATTCCTTTGGCGTGCAGGGCCTGGCGAAACTCATCTGAGTCATACCCCTTATCGCCAATCAGGGTTTTGGCGCCTGCCGGCAACGCCGGATAGATCAGCTTGGCGCCGATGTGATCGCTGGTTTGCCCTGCTGTCAGGCGCATGATCAGCGGGCGGCCCTCGCCATCAACAACGGCGTGAAGTTTTGAGTTCAGGCCGCCTTTTGTTCGCCCGATATGGCGGGGAACATCCCCTTTTTTAAAAGGCTGGAGGCCGTGCGATGGGCTTTGAGATGCGTAGCGTCGATCATCAATGTTTCAGAAACGCCCGCTTGCGCAGACAGGCTGGCGAATATGCGGTCAAACACGCCCAATCGGCTCCAGCGTATGAACCTGTTGTAAAGTGTCTTATGCGGACCATATTCCTTTGGCGCATCACGCCAGCGAAGGCCATTGCGGATAACAAAGATGATCCCTGAAAGTACGCGCAGGTCATCAACGCGGGGAACGCCATGGGAAAGTGGAAAGTACGGCTCTATGCGTGATACTTGCGCCTTCGATAACCAGATTAAATCGTTCATTGCAAAGTCTCCTTTGCAATTTTGAATCACCGTTCGTATCATCGCGCAAGTTTAATAGGTCCTGAGCCTAGATTACCGAAAACGCACCCCAATATTTGTACCGTTCTTGAAAGGCAAGGAAAGTCGAAACTAACGGAAGAAAATGAACCAGCCATAGCCTAAGTATGTGATATGACTCGAAGGGCCAGTTTGAAGATCGGTTTTGTGTAACAAATTGCGAACTTTTTGTGTAACAATTCGAGTCCTGACTACCCATAACTAATTGAAAATATTGAACTAAAATGGGATTTCAGAGCCCGCTACCCGCTCCAGAAATTCTCAGTAAAAGCAAACAATTAAATTTCTGTGGAAAAGTTTTTTGCGAAAAAAATTGCGCCAGCTAGAAAATAGCTAGAAATCGATGAGCATTCATGGGCGCCTTTGGTGCAATTGCGGAATGCGCCAATACCCAAATGATTGAGGAAAGATTCGTGTAAAGAGCATTCACTCAAATGTTTGCAGGTCGTTTTCCCGGTTGTAAGTCCTAAATACAACTGGCGGAAACATCGGTCTCCAAAACCGAGGGTCGTGGGTTCGAGTCCCTCCGCCCCTGCCATTTAAGTTAATAATTTCAATACCCTATAAGCTGCTAAACTTTCACCAAGTCTCTGTCTGAAAAATTGGGTCCAAATTGGGTCCAAATTGCATCTGAAAGATTGTCGCTTTGCTGGCAGAAGTTTGCTCGAAAGCATTTAGGCGTTGCTAGCGATTTACTGCGCCCGGTAAAAAAAGTTGGCTCTGATGCAATATTCTGAGTTTTTTGAACACCATTACTGGCGTTGAGCGCGAATGACCGCTTGTTTACAGTTGTTTCGTCATCGCAGTAGAAGCAGCAAGGATTGCATTTGACTGGAAGTGGTCCCCTTCGTGAACACATATCGAACTTTATGTCAGGCGCCGGGGGCGGAATTTCGAGCCGTCCTGCAGGAGATAAGCTCATCTAAGTGAGTGGAAATATTTGATAATTCAGTAATTATGAGATGTACCAAATAGCGGTGCGGTTGGAACGATATCAATTTGATGACGGACGATAGCCAAAACAGACACGCATAAGGCGTTCATTAGCGAGTAAGACGAGGAAGGAATCCCCGGTGAAGAATAGTGTCGATTTGCGTCAGGAATCTTGTTTCTAAACCGTTCCGAACAACGCGTCGCAAATCGGATAAGTGATATTGAAATTATACCGGCTCATCAGGCGCTGGTCGTGATGCAGCGTGTGGCGACGGCGCAGTGTCCTCATGAACGGCAATCGCGCAATGCGCCCGTCCGGATCGAGATGATAGGCGAGATGCAAAAGTTCGTAATTGAGAAAATACACTGTCGACGTGATGATAAAGAGCAGCGCGATATTCGGAGACAGGAGGAAGTATGTTAGGGTGCCGACAGGCAGTGCAAAACATCCGAAGAAGAACAACAGCATAATCGGTGGAAACATCACCGCTTTGAAATCCTTCGCGCTGTCGATGGTTGTCGCATCCTGCGTGAAGAACGCATGATGCTCCAGCGTGTGACGCCTGTATATCAGGCTCAGGAAACGGGTCTTGTGGTGCATCGGGCCCTTATGGCCGAGATATTCCGAAAGATTTGCATAGAGGAACACGACCGGCACGGTCAGCCATTCGAGAGGCGTTACGTCCGTGAGCAATGATGCGCAGGCGATCGCAATCGATAGCGTGACGGCGAGCGTTGCGCCAAGGTGCGCGCGACCGGAGTAAGCCCCAACATTATGGTCCGCCCTGAATTGTTCTCTGGCTTGTCTGACCTTTTCGGGAAGCATTGTTGTGTCCTTCGTCATTTTGTTTCCATATCCAAAGACAACGTATAATCGCTATTCGGCGTACATTCCGTCGATCAGTTCCTGATGGCGTGCAGCGAGAATATCGCGTTTCAGTTTCATGGTCGGCGTCAGGGCGTCGTCGCCCGGCGCCAGCGGCGCATCCAGCAATCGAAATTGCTTGATCTGCTCGACGCGCGAAAATTTCTCATTCACTCGCAAAATTGCTTCTTCAATGGCGGACTGAATTTTCTCGTGACGGGAAAGATCGGTGTGGCATTTCTCGCTTATGCCGCAAGTTCTCGCGTATTCCACAAGGTTCATCGGATCCAGCATAACAAGACAGGTCAAATATCGGCGGCCGTCGCCGATCACCATGCAGTCACTGATCAGCGGATGAAATTTCAGTTCATTTTCGATCTGCGCCGGAGAAATATTCTTCCCGCCGGATGTGATGATGATGTCTTTCTTGCGGCCGGTTATGTACAAAAAGCCGTCCTCGTCGAGGCACCCGAGATCGCCTGTATGCAGCCATCCGTTTTGTAGCGCCTTGTTCGTCTCGGTTTCCTTATTGATATACCTGGCGAACACATGGTCTCCCCTGATCAGGATCTCGCCATCTTCCGCGATAGTGATTTTGCTGTCGAGAACGGCTTTGCCGACCGAGCCTAGCTTGCGTTTGTTGAGAGGGGCGATCGCGGCGACGCTGCCGTTTTCTGTGAGGCCGTATGTTTCG
>BQJH01000231.1 GCA_021604605.1 Hyphococcus sp. | reverse complement strand
AAAACCACGACCACGGGCCGGCCGTGCTTTTCGATGGTTACGGGTTCCGCCCGCGCCGTGTCCAAAAGCAAGCCGAAGCCATTCTTGGCCTCCTTGGCAGACATCGTTTTCATTGAGAATTCCAATGATTCGTTTGAGCTATTTTGTCTACTTTGCGCGCTTCACGCAAGGGTTGCTTTACTCGCATGACGCCAAATGAGCACGGCAAAATCGCTACATCGCCCGATTGAAATCTTTGTCCCGGCGGTGCGGATAGCGCGGGCAAGGGTTAGGACGGTCTGGCCCCTTGGCGTTCATTGGCTCCGAGGTTTGAACCGCGTTTCACACGGGCCATGCCCGATTGGCTGTCATGGTGGATTTTTTCTGTGAACGAACTATCTATTACAGTGCGTGACTTGTAATAGCGCTTCAAGTAAATTTTAGACCTACGTCAACAGCTGACGATAGCCCTTTTCCATCATGAATCTCCCCCGCCGGATTGATCTCCTTACGCGGTCAATCAGGTATCCGCCTTCGGGCGCCCAGTCGTCGTCTACCAACTGTTCGCCGTAAAGTGCGATCGCGATGTCACGCATCGGAGTTTGCAGAAGCCAAAGATCGAGCGCGGCCAGCACCTCTCCAAGGCGAGCGCTTTTGGCGTCTGGCTTGAAGAGCGTATCTGAAAACTCTCGCTCGCAGTACAGATGAAACAATCGGCGCATCGCGAGCAACTGACGTTCAATATTTCTGTCGGGCGCAATCTGCGGAATAATCGCTCCCTCACCACTCGCAAATTCTCCTCCAATGCAATTTATCTGAAGTTGCTTTGAACCCGTTTTGAGAAGCAATTGTGGCAAATGGCCCGGCCCGCTCAGCAGAATTTTATCGCACTTGAATTTCTCCAACTTCAGGACATTGTCTTCAGCCTCATCAGCAGACGAATTAACAATTCTGGCGTCTATAATATCAACGGTTAATTCGCGCGCCCAGAAGACCATCGTATTATCGATTGGGCGATCGCACCGGTCGCAATAAAGAACGCCAAAACATTGTGTCGACTCCCTCTCACCGGGCGTGACAACTGTTAAGTCCCCTACACTTTTTCTTGGAGGAGTGCTCTTTTCTCCCGCATCCACAGCCGAAATAAATTTGGGGTTTCGCCGAAGGAATTCGAAAGCCCATTCTGCAGATGTTCGCGCCTCGACGTTTGCGAGGGGCGAATGTTCCGGCAGCGCCTGTTGAACCGCTCTTTCCACGTTTCCAAGGCCTCAAACCTGTCGAAATGGCTTTCTCATTGATATTATTAATTCAATTTTTACTTCGCGGAAAGAGGAAGATAGTGGAACATCACCAAAAATTGCGATATAGGTTTTGCTGGCCTTTGCTACACAATAAATAGTCTGTTTTTATTGCCTTTTTTTGTTGGCGAGGTCAAATTACTGGCTGCTTGAGCACGGAATATGGCTAATCTTCTTCGCAAAAAGAGTAACATAGATTTGATGCCGGATATTCAGCCCACCAGCAACGGCGCGCCAGCAACCCTGGAACTGCAAACATCGGTGTGGACAAGCGCTTGGGATCATCCAAGTCACACCGCCGGGCCGACAGACCAACATTGGGCGTTCATGAAAAACGCAAGCGGTTCCCTTCGAGAAACTTTTCGGCAGGTCGTTGGATGTAAATGGGCGGGGGCACTTTACAAGCTTGACGGCCATGTGCGGGCTGGCCTGTGGCGCAATGGCTCCGTCACAGCGCCGGCGACGGTTCGCGCGACAATCTATTTTCCGGAATCCGAACGTGAATTTTACGATCTGTACCGGGCTCATCATGCCACTAGTTCCGCGCTTAGCCGCCTCGATGAGATACAGGCGGCGTTTCGTGAAAATGAATTGAGCCTTAATTCCAGACGTCTAAAGCACGGGCTCCTCGTCCAGGCGTTTACATTGGCGCTGCGCGGAAGGATTAGAACCGCGTCAAGTGAAACGCCGGTCAACCTCAGAAAGGCTGTCAGCCTATTCCGTGACGAATTGCTTCTGCTCGACGAGGCGATGCCGAGTGCTGAAATTTTTCAAACCGGAGTCGTCGCGGCGGCATTAATCTGTCTGACGATTTACCCAAAGGACAGTGGCTTCTTTGAAAAACTAACCCAGGAAAAAGGAAATAAACGCGACGGCTTAATGGACCCGGTTGAGTGCGTTTTGAACCTTGTCGAAAAAATTCGTTATCAGGGAACCGCTTCGATTGACGCTGTGCAGGAGGATCTATGCGCGCGAACCGTGCGGGCGTTTCTGGCCCATATGCGTGGCGATCCAGAGATTTTTGAAGGTCGAGTCAACAATACGATGAAGCGGTACTGGTTCAAGCGCATGATTCAAGGCGTTGATCTCGATACCTATGTGAAGCGGGTTCGGCGAAAGAAAAAAATCGCCGACGAGAGTGATATGTAAGCGGGACGGCATCGGATGCGGGAACGCGGGAAAACCGGCACAATGGCGTCGGTCGAAAGGCGCGCCGTAACCCGCGTTGTCGCGGGCTCGCTATTCCTTGCACTAACAATTGGCATTTTCTTTTCAACAGGCGTCAACGCCCAACAGCAACGCCCCGTCGATGCTGTTGTTCTGCGGCCTGCGCTAAACTCAACCTTCGATGAGATATTCGACGCTATCGAAACAGGTATTCGGTCGCGAGCGCCTGCGCTTTCTATAACGGAACGCCGTCTCAATGCATTCGCATCGCCTCAAGCGATGCGAAGCGCCTATTCATTGGACGCTCCCGACATCGTGGTCACGCTCGGCAGACAGGCGGACGAAATCTATCGAAGCAGCGGCTTGGAAATCCGGCAACTTGTCGGCGGGCTTGATATCGAGCCGGGGCCTGGAAATCGGGACGGCGTATCACTGACGGCCGACCCCGTATTCCTGCTCAGCCGATTGAAAACGCTCATGCCGGAGAAGCGGCGAATTATCGTCGTTTATGATCCCTCTAAAGACCGCTGGCTTATTGAGCGCGCCAAGGCAATCTCGGCTTCTATCGGCGTGACGATTGTCGCGCACGAAGCAACCACGTTGTCAGAGGCTTCAAGCCATTACTGGAACGTCTTGAAATACGGCAACCCAGAAACCGATGTCCTGTGGCTTCTTTCAAACCCGTCATTTGTCTCAAACAGCAATCTTCCGCGCCTCGTTGAAGAAAGCTGGCGGCGGAACTTTACGATCATCAGCAATAGTATTGATCATGCGCGCCGCGGAGCGCTGATTGCTGTCTACCCTGATCTTGAGTCCATGGGCGCCCAACTTGCCGATCTCGCGCTCGCGATTTCTGAGAACCCCAATAAGCGTCCGGAAATCGAGCCGCTCGGCGCGGTAAAATTCGCCGTCAATAAGCGGATTGCGAACCACTTGGGCGTCTCAATCTCGTCGCAAGATGAGCGATCCTTTGATCTCATTCTGGGGGAGCGATGAGCGCGATTTTCAATCGTTTCCGCCAGATGCGAATTAGCCGCCAGCTCTCATTTACTGCCGGGGCCAGCATCATTCTGTTTTCCGTCACCCTAACTGCAATAACCTCTACCTTGATTTCACGTCAGCTCCGAGACAACGCCGTAACTGACGCCCGCTTGCAGACCGAGCAATTCGCTGAACGCTCCATCTTCGCATTTCTTGTAGATGACTTGACGGTTGCGGAAGAAGCGATTGAGCGCATCACAGCGTTTCCCAATATCGATGATGCGCGATTGATCAGGGCCGACGGGGAGACACTCGCAAGATACAACAATGGCATTACTATCAATGACGCGGTCAACCCCATCCGCCATCTCACAGATATTCGCGAATCCGCCGATTTTTGGATTGTCGCCGCACCGGTTCTCTCCTCTCCCGAACCTTCCGATTTGGATAGCGAATCTGCCAGTGCGGAATATCTGGGTTCAGTTGTGCTGGCGTTCTCGAAATCATCTGTACGTGAAACTATTCGGACAATCTGGATTATCAACGGGTTAGCCAGTCTGGTTGCGACCGGAGTCTTTATAGCGCTCTTATCCATCCAAATGCGGGTAATGACCGATCCTTTGAGTGCGCTAAGCGCCACAATGTCCAATGGCAAACGTCACGCCAGGCGCAGACGCGCCGTGCCATCCGGCTCCAAAGAGATTCGTGAAATTGCCGCGATCTACAACCAACTAATGGATGAAATCGAAAAATCCCAAGCCGCGTTGGAGTCTGAAGTTGCAATCAGAACGCAAGAACTAAAAACCGCACGCGATGCGGCGTTCGCGGCGAACCGGCAGAAATCTGAAATCATGGCTGCTGTAACTCACGAAATGAAAACACCATTACAAGCGATTATCGGCTATTCGCAATTGACGTTGGAAGAACTCGAATTCGCTGTCGAAGATGATGCCGCTGTGCGCTCACGCGAACAGCTCTCGAATATTCTTGGGCGCGCGCACGAACTTCTGAACCGGATCACTCAAATGCTTGACCTGGCGCGCGCTGAAGCAGGCAAGTTTGACCTTAATCTGACCGAAACTGATATCGCCGCCCTTCTACATGAAGCCCAGAAGTCCATTCTGCCGCTCGCTGCAGAACGAAATAATAAGTTCACTGCCGATATCGACTGTCCGGCGGCAGTCTTGATCGACCGCGACAAGTTTCAGCAGATCGCACTCAATCTTCTGACAAACGCCTGCAAATTCACTGACAATGGCGAAATACGCCTTAGATGCAAAGGCCGCTCGGACCGTTTGGTATTGGAAGTCGAAGACACCGGCGTAGGTATTGCTGAAGAGGATCTTGACGCTGTTTTCGAACCTTTCCGCCAAGTCGATATGAGCGCCAGCCGGACCTTTGGCGGAACCGGGCTTGGCTTGGCCGTTTCACGACAATTCGCAAAATTAATGGGTGGAAAGATTGGCGTCC
>BQJH01000230.1 GCA_021604605.1 Hyphococcus sp. | reverse complement strand
GCGGCGACGGCGGCGTTCTCCGGATTGCGCCCGGTGGCGAATGCATTCGGTTGGGCGTTTTCGATGATGTAGATTTTCGGTTGCGGCACCTCGGCTCTCTCCGCCAGCCCGCGGACAATCTCTGCGTAGCGGCGCACGGCGCCAGAGCCATGATCGGTGTCGACCTCCTGCGCTTTATACATGCGCAAAACCATCTTGTCGGAATTCCAGTAGGCGAAGATGTTAGTCCCGGCAGCGACGATAAATGCGAGCGCCATGCCGCCCGCGCCGCCAAGCATATAGCCGACGCCCATAAAGAGGGCGGTGAGGGCGGCGAGCAACATGCCGGTACGCAGCGAATTGAGCATTTGAAGTCCTTTTAATCTGGCGTGCGGGTTTTATATGTGTCCGGTGAAAGGGCGCTTCAATATGTCAGACGAGACGAAAACCCAGGATTTAGCTTTTGAAGGCGTTGCTGAAGGGGCTGCACCGGGCAAAGTTCTGCCTGAGGCGGCCAAACGCGCCCTGAAAGAGGCCGAAGAGCGCCGTAAGGCGGCGGCCCACCCTCAAGCTCCGAAGGAGATTGGCGGGCCGAGGGGGGAAGAGCCAACCCGCTATGGCGATTGGGAGCGCGGCGGCCGGGCGGTGGACTTTTAAGGGGTTTTCTTAATCCTCGACAAAATCTTTCAGCCGCTGAAGCGCGCCGTCCCACTCGGCGGAAATCTTGTCGAGGAGATCTTTAGCATCATCCAGTCCGTCATGGCGAAGGGTGAAGTTTTTCTCCCGGCCATTTTTCTCGCTGCTAATGAGGCCTGCTGTTTCAAGCACAGCAAGGTGCTTTGTCACCGCTTGCCTTGTTACAGATGACTGCAATGTCAGCGCCGTGATCGATTTAGGCGCCCCGTCGCTTAAAGCTGAATAGAGCGCAAGACGGGTCGGGTCGCCTAATGCTGCAAAAACAGGCGCCGAAGCTTTTGCGCGCGTGTCAGCTTTCAACATATGTTTTGACGTTGTTGATTTGCTGAGACCAACCATCATCATTGCGCAGCAAAGCTTCATCACGGATGTTTGGCGGCAGTTTGGAAAAACCCGATTCGATAATCGTTAACCGCGTCCCATCGCCTGCAGGTTCGAGCAGAAATTCGCAAAGGGTTTCCGGCTCGCCTGTGTAGTCTTTGTCGGGATCAATCGCATGAGTAACCCAGCTGAATACGATCCGTTTTTCAGGCTCAATCGCGACGACCGTTCCTTCCCATTTCAGGTTTTCATAGCCGGGGACTGTCATTTGCCCGGTTGTTTTTCCGCCAGTGACAAAAGGCTGATCGAGGCGGACCTGAAACCATGCGCCGAATTTCTTGTAGTCGGCGATCGCATCCCAGACCTTTGAAACCGGCGCAGCAATTTCAATCGTTTTTTTGATACTGTCTTTCATGAGTATTCTCCCAGTAAGATGAGCATACCCGTTGGCGTGCTTATATGCAATAAAATGGTTGCATTTGAATAATTCAACCCTATTGAGAACGTAAAGTGAATATGCTACCTATGCGTGTATATGCAAAACGTCATCCTCAGTATCATTCTTGTCCTTTGGGGCGCGCCGCCTTTGTTCGCGGGTGATGTGCTGTCTGGGCCGGTCAGCGCCAGTGTAGAACGGGTGATCGATGGGGACACGGTCAAAATGCGGGCGCTTATCTGGGTTGATCAGGAACTTGTTGTGTCAGTCCGCGTTGCGGGCGTTGATGCGCCGGAGCTCTTTCGACCGAAATGCGAGGTGGAAAAGATAAAGGCGCGCGCGGCAAAACATTTTGTAGAAGAATTTTTAAGCGGGCGTGATGCTGTTCTCAGCAATATTCAGCACGGGAAATATGCAGGTCGCGTTGTCGCCAATATCGAAGCTGAAGGGGAAGACCTTGGCGCTGCATTAATCGCAGAAGGATTTGCCGTTTCCGGTCAA
The DNA here is from genome assembly GCA_021604605.1 of Hyphococcus sp. Taxonomy (GTDB): domain Bacteria; phylum Pseudomonadota; class Alphaproteobacteria; order Caulobacterales; family Parvularculaceae; genus Hyphococcus. The sequence goes on along the minus strand of BQJH01000230.1, from coordinate 3,008 downwards.
AGGGGCGTCTGGTGCACAGGCGTATAGAATTTTTTAGCGGTAAAAGACAGTTTCATTCCCGCTGAATGCCCATGGTTCTTCGAGGTCGATGCAAGACATCGCGTCGCCTCGCGCTTCCATTTTTAAAAGCGCAGGTCCGGCCTCGCTGTTCTGGCGTTCCAGCAGGATCACGCCATTAATCAGGGGGCCAACAAAATTCGCCCGTAAACGTTCATAGCAATAGACGCCGCCGTCTCGCACATCATTAAAGGGTGTGTTGATCCGGCCTTCGCCTTGCCTGAAAGAGAGAAAATCTTTTGCCGCTGCTTCCTTCTCGTCGTTCATAAAAGGCGCCAGTCCTACGAGATCAGGTGAGAGAGATTTCAACCGGCCATGGAGTGAAAAGATTAAACGGTTTGGATCAATGGCGTCGGAAGCAAGGGCGATGGCGCTGACTTTAGTTGTTGCTGCATTGTGAGCCGAGTCCGAAAACCAAACGCCTTGCGCCGCGCCAGCCGTGTCAACAAGGGCGGTGCGGCAGGCATTATCGCCTTTTGATTTGCGAATACCCCAGCTGTCGCCAAGCTTGGCCGCCCATGCGGGTTTTTCGTCCTTGGGTAGATAATCGATCGGGCAGCGGGCTTTGCTGGTCTCAAGGGTAATCGCATTGACGAGCGTTGGCGGCGCATCAAAAACAGCCGCGCGCGCGTAAGGGTTTGAACGGTAGCGTTCGGGGCGTTCTAAAGGCGCTGGCGTCGCGCGGTGGTCATGAAGACCAACATCAAAGCCATTGGCCTCACCGATAACATCCCCGTTCTGCACCCGGATCATAGTTTCCACAGCGATGTGATCCGGTCCGCCGAATTCCTGAAACGCACGGATGCCGCCCGCCCGCTTTAGCAGGGCGTCATCAATCTGGTCGAGGCGGTCATAATAAAACGAGATGTTCTCGCAGGACCGGAAATGCACTGTCCATGATTGGGCGAGGGCGCGTCCATGTTGATCTCTGTCTATCTTGCGCTCGAGCGCAACAATGTCGGCTTTTGCCGGCGCCAGTGCGGTGGTGTTCCGGCGTTGGAATGCTGTTTCTCCGCGGCGCGTGTTGATGCGAATGTAGGGCGCTGGTAAAACTTCTCCCGGCGCCGTGACGCCGCCAAGGGGAGAAATGCTCAACACATCATCAAGCGGGGCAAACGGGCCCGCAAGCGCCGGTTCGCCAATGGCGCATGTTCGGGCGGAGACGGGTGTAGTCTCAACAGCAGCGGCGACTTTGGCCGCCCGCTCAACGGCGTTTTTGCCGGCATGAGGTTTAACGATCACGCCAATGATCAGCGCTGCGGTGAACAGCACCGCGGACAACCGCGTGAAGTACCCTGCGCTCGACATAAACTTAAATCCCCAAACTTCCCCGACCAGAGAATCCTATTTGCCCCCGATAGAGTCAAGCCGAGAGGCCTTGTGAAAGCCATCATTAACCATAATAAACCTCGACAGAATGGGGCCATTTCGGCTTATTTGGGGGAAATGACGGGATAAGGAGGCCAGGATGGTCAGATGGCGGGGACGACGACAGAGTAAAAACGTTGAGGATCGGCGCGGCGCGGCGGCAGCGGGTGCAGGCGGGCTGATCATTATGATCCTGCGTTTTGTCATTGGTCGGTTCGGTATTCGCGGGGTTTTTATCCTCGGGGTCATCGGCCTTGGTCTTTATATGGCGGGCGTAAACCCACTCGCGCTTATTCAAGGCCAACCCGCCACTCAGCAGACGGCAGAGCCTATCGATGATGAAACTTCTCAATTTATACGTGTTGTGCTTGCTGAGACGGAGGATGTCTGGGGCCAAATTTTTGCTGAAAAGGGGTCGGTTTATCCAGCGCCGACGCTGCGGCTTTTTTCTCAAAGTACTTCTTCAGCATGTGGATATGCATCAGCTGCGGCGGGGCCATTTTATTGCCCGGCGGATCAAATGGTTTATCTGGATGCTAGTTTCTTTCAGGAGCTGTCGTCACGCTTTGGCGCTCCGGGGGATTTCGCCGCCGCCTATGTGATCGCCCATGAAGTTGGCCATCATGTTCAAACCGTTTCTGGTATTTCCGATCAGGTGCGCAGCGCACAGTCCCGCGCCAGCAAGGTAGAATCCAACCAGTTGCAGGTGCGTATGGAATTACAAGCCGATTGTTATTCCGGCGTTTGGGCGAACCGCGCCGACCGGATGAGCAACTTTCTGGAAGATGGCGATATTGAAGAAGGATTGCGCGCCGCTGCGGCCATTGGTGATGATACGCTACAGCGCAATGCCGGACGCCGTGTTACGCCCGAAGGGTTTACGCATGGTTCAGCCGAGCAGCGTCAACGCTGGTTCACCAACGGATATCGTAGCGGCAATATTGATAGCTGCGATACGTTTGCAGCCAGTTCGCTTTGAGCTCGATGAAGGCGCATGAATAAATTAGGGATCGATATTGGCGGCGTTATTATCACGAAAATTGACCCCAATAGCGATACTTCTTTTTTCTCTGGCGCGTTTTTGGAGACACCACCGGAACAAGAAGCATTCTCAACTATTCGGGATTTGCGTGAGAGAGCTTTTGGCGATGAAATTTATATCGTGTCAAAATGCGGGCCAAGCGTAGAGAAAAAAACAAGAGAGTGGTTGGAGCATCATCAGTTTTGGGAAGTAACTGGTGTCCCATCACGTAACTTGCACTTCTGTCGAACGCGCGCAGAAAAAGCGCCCATATGTGAGGCGCTTGGCATTCAAGTTTTCGTCGATGATAGGATTGATGTTTTGGCGCATATGAAAACCGTCAACACGAGAATCTTATTTGGCGCAGTCAAATGCCAGTCGCCCTATATCGCTGCGCCAGATTGGCGAAGCGTCAATGAGGTATTGCTAGGCTAACCGGCCTTACCCGCGCCAGAATGTCGGCGATAAAATCACCAGGATCGTGAAGAGTTCCAGTCTGCCGAGCAGCATGCCGCCCGCCAGCAGCATTTTCGCCATATCGGGCAGGGTGGAAAAATTCCCT
>BQJH01000229.1 GCA_021604605.1 Hyphococcus sp. | reverse complement strand
ACTCAATACGCTGAGATGTTGAAAAGTAATGTTCGCAATGGCGTCTATGACGATATTGCGGATGTTAGCGCCTATTCAAGTTTGTTGAATAGCCAACTTGCTGAAATCTCTGTGGATCGTCACTTGCGTGTGTTCAATCCTGGCGCCGGCGGTCCTGCAATGATGCGGCCTGGTAATGCGGATGCGGATTTCATGTCTGTAGCTGTTCCTAATAGCGGTTGGATGGAAGATGGCGTTGCATTTATTGAAATCGGTCTAATGCCGCCGGAAGACGCGTTAAAAGCATGGGCCGCAAAGTTTATGGAAGACCATGCCAGCGCGGAAGCGTTAGTGCTGGATTTACGGTTTTGCCGCGGCGGAACTATCGACATGATGAACGGCTTCCTGCCGTATCTTTATTCAAAACCGACCCACATTGTGACGATGGATGTCCGCGAGGATGCCGATGCGGAAACAATTGCCAACTTTGATGAGACTGAAGAGCTGATACAGGTCGACGCAGAAGCAGGGCTGTTGCGATACGAGCATACGATTTCGCCTAGCAAAGAAGCCAACAAGCCGGATATGCCGGTTTATGTGCTGACAGGTATGACGGGTTCCGCATGCGAACATTTAACGCTTGCCCTGAAGGCGACAAACCGAGCGACCATTATTGGCGCAACAACAGCCGGAGCCGGTCACTTTGCGACAGTTGTTGAGTTCGGCGGCGGTCTTTCCGTTATGGTTCCAGTCGGTCGTACTTATGATCCAGCAACTGGTATTGGTTGGGAAGGTACTGGGATTGCGCCTGATATCGCGATTGACCCGGACCTCGCCGATGAAGAAGCGCTGAAATTGTTTGCCCAAACGCAGCACTAAACAACGGTCGGCAAAAAGTCATTTGCCTAAGCCGCCTGCAGTCCCTCCACAAACCGGCGGAAGATATAAAAGCTGTCTTCTGGGCCGGGGGAGGCTTCAGGGTGGTGTTGAACTGAAATGGCTGGGGCGTCCTTCAGCGTCAGGCCGCTATTAGTCTGGTCAAAGAGGGAGATATGGGTTTCCTCGACATTGTCGGGCAGGCTTTCGCGATCCACCGTAAAGCCGTGGTTCATGGAAACAATTTCAACCTTGCCGGTTGAAAGGTCTTTGACTGGATGGTTCGCGCCATGATGGCCCTGGGCCATTTTGATCGTCTTGGCGCCAACAGCCAGCGCCATCATTTGGTGCCCTAAGCAAATCCCGAGGAGCGGTACTTTATTTTCGATCAGCTCACGGATCACTGGCGCAGCGTACTCGCCCGTTGCCGCCGGGTCGCCGGGACCGTTAGAGAGGACAACCCCGTCAGGGTTTTTCTCAATAATTTCCTGACAGCTCGTTGTTGCGGGAACAACGGTAATGCGACATCCCTCGCTGGCGAGACGGCGCAGGATGTTACGCTTTACCCCATAGTCGATCACGACAATATGCGGACCTGTTGCTGCGCCTGGTTGATATCCGGTCTGCCATTCCCAACCGGCTTCTTCATGGGCGTAAGGTTTTTTTGTTGTGACCTCTTTTGCAAGGTCAGCATTGGTGAGGCCCGCCCAATCGGCGGCCTTCTTTTGCATCGCTTCAATATCAAACTGACCTGATGGATTATGCGCGATAACTGCGTGAGGCATGCCGTCATTGCGGATCAAGGAAGTGAGGGCGCGCGTATCGACCCCAGCGATCCCGATAATGCCACGGCGGCGCATCCATGCGGAAAGGTCTAGTTGCGCGCGATAATTTGATGGGCTTGTCGCCATGGCGCGCAGGATCGCGCCGCGTGCTGCGGTGGTCATCGCCGGGGAAGCATTTTCTACATCGTCTGCGTTAACCCCGGTGTTGCCGATATGCGGAAAGGTAAACGTCACGATCTGGTCGGTGTAGGAGGGGTCGGTGAGGATCTCCTGATAGCCGGTCATCGCCGTATTGAAGCAAACTTCGCCCAAGGCCTCTCCCGGCGCGCCCAAGCCTTCTCCGTAAATGCTTGTTCCGTCTGCTAAAACCAGCGCAGCCGTAGGTGTTTTCGCAGGTGCTTGACTAATCTTCATGAAGGCATATCTCTCTTGCGCAAATGCTTATGAGCAACAGCACGGCGGAACTGGCGATAGCGGTTTGCCGGTGTGCAAATTGACCGGAAGCTATGCGAAGGGCCTGATTGGGTCAACAACGGATAAGATTGAATTTATCCAACGAAATCATAATATTATATGACACGTTTTAGCCACGCGCCGTTATGGCCGCCCTTGGCGAAGTGTCTTTGGAGAATCACTGATGTTGCGAGAGAAAATCGATACGGCGCTAAAGGCATCTATGAAGGCAAAAGATGACAAGTTGCGTGTCGCAACGTTGCGGCTGATTAATGCCGCCATCAAGGACCGCGATATTGCCGCGCGTGGTGAAGATCGCTGCGAGGGTGTTAGCGATGATGAAATTCTCGCGATCCTGACCAAGATGGTCAAACAGCGCGAGGAAAGCGCAGCAGCCTTTGATAAGGGTTGCCGGCCGGAACTTGCCGAACAGGAACGCGCTGAAATTGAGGTCATCAAAAACTTCTTGCCGCGGCAGCTTTCGGAAGATGAAATCAAGAGTGCTGTTTCAGGCGTGATTGAAGAGTATGAAGCATCAGGCCTGAAAGACATGGGCAAATGCATGGGCGCGTTGAAAGAACGCTATCCCGGCTCGATGAATTTCGGTCAGGCCAGCAAGCTCATGAAGGAAGCCCTCACGTAAGATTCATGAGGCTTCCAGAAGCGCATTCAGCTTGTCACGATAACGCCGACTGCCGGGAACAATCACACCGTCAGGCATTTCGATTTTTACATCGCCTTCGCCTGTTGGCCTGACTTCCTGTATATGGTCGGCGTTGATCACATAAGATCTGTGCACCCGGATTGCCTTGGCGCCGCTGTCGGTTAGTTGCCGCTCAATCGCCGTTAGTGTTGCGCGGGCGAGATGTGTTTTCCCGTTTGCGGCGACCTCCACATAGTTTGACGCTGACTTCACCCAATGTACGTCTTGGGCGTTCAGCCAGATGGACCGCCCGCCGCATTTTAAAGTGACGCGGTGAGATTTCTTTGCGTCCTCGCGCGCTGCTGCGATCTCGCGGCGTTGTTGCGCCAATTGCCGCCCGAAAGTGATGAAGAAAACGACCATCGTATAGGTCAGAACATCCTTGCGATATTCGTAGATGAGATCGCGCGCCAAATTATCGGAAAAAGTGTATGTGCGCCCGAGAAACAGCAAAAAGATGGTTTTTCTGAGCGCTACCATTAACGCCACGTGGATCAGTGAAAAAACAATACTGGCCCCAATATGCGTCGCGATGACATGCCGCCAGGGATGTTGGCCCGGTGTGGCGCGGCTGGTGACCCAGGCGATGGCGGGGATAAAGCAGACGATGATAAAAACACTTGTCGTCTGCCAGATCGCGAAATGTGAAACTTGATGTTGGTTTTCGTTTCGCGCGGCTTCGGTTGTAGCGGACAAAATGTCTACACTCAAAAACGCGAGCATAAAGGCGACAATCCAGAAAAAAGTTATCCGGTCCGCGTCAGCGTCATCCATCCGTGGATTAGCGCTTTTCTGATCGATTGTCGTCGGGGAGAGTTTTGTGCCAGCCATGTCTCTAAATAGATTGCTCCTTCATTCGGGGGCAATGCTGATTTAAAATTGACTGCAGATTTTGTCGCCACACGCCGCCACTTACACCAAAAATGGCGTAACAGCGGCGTTTGTCACCAATCACCGCTGAATATCCCATGCCTGTAGTATTGGGTTCTGATTTTGCGCATTTAAACTGCCAACCACAATAAGCGAGATGATGATGACGATCTCAAGTCCCAATGAGCCTATTTTCAGTGGAAATGGCGCCAGACGGTACGACCTCGACTGGCTGCGGGTGATCGCCTTTGGCTTATTGATTTTCTACCACATCGGTATGTTTTACGTGACCTGGGGCTTTCACGTGAAAAGCGTCTATGCGGGCCCAGCGGCTGAGCCTTACATGTTGATTATCAATCCGTGGCGGCTGGCGCTCTTGTTCTTTATCTCTGGCGTCGCAGTTCGGTTCGCCAGCGACAAGGCGGTCTCGATCAGCTCTTTCGCCGCATCGCGTGCGTTTCGACTTGGCCTGCCGATCTTGTTTGGCATTATCGTTGTCGTGACGCCGCAGACATATTTTGAGTTGCGGCAGGCGGGATTGATCGAATCCGGGTATTTTGCGTTCTGGGGTAACTATCTTAATCTCGAACAACTCTATCCGATGATCACGCCAACATGGAACCACCTTTGGTATGTGGTTTATCTGTTGGTCTATATTCTTCTCCTCGCGCCGATTTTGCCGCTATTGAAACGATTTGCCGAAGGAAGCGGTGGGAAAATGCTTGCGGCGTTAACAGGCGGGCCTGCGCGACTGTTAATCCTGATTACTATTCCATTCATATTGTACGAGTTACTTCTCGAGCCGCATTACCCTCATACTCATGCGCTTGTTGATGACTGGGCCAACCATGCGCATCGTTTCACGATTTTTATGCTGGGATATTTTGCCGCCAAGAATGAGGTGTTCTGGCGCGCTGTTGCGCGCGCTTTACCGGCGGCGGCGGCTCTTGTTATCGTCCTTGCAGTGGCGGGCTTTCTTGTCGAAGCCTATGAAAGCCAGTTATCGCAAAGTTGGCTCGCATCTGTTCCGTATATCTCACAACTCATCGATATGCTTGATGTGCTTTATGCGTGGTCGTTTATCGTTTTGCTGCTCGGCCTTGGGCAACGATTTCTCAACCGGCCTTCAAAGGCGCTGACGTACCTCACCGGCGCTGTTTTTTGTTATTATATACTGCACCAGACGATCACCATTGCGGCTGGTTATTACCTCACTCAAATGGCCCTTGGCGCCTGGACTGAATTTGCCCTGGTGATGGCGGCGACAATTGTCGGGTGTGTGGCAGGTTATGAGATAGTCCGGCGCATTCCCTATCTGCGGCTTTTCTT
>BQJH01000228.1 GCA_021604605.1 Hyphococcus sp. | reverse complement strand
CGGCGCCCGCGCGCGAAGGCGCGCAGGCTATAAGCCGGGGTCCAGAATTGTCTCGTCGCAGGTGGAATTTTGAGGCCCTTGAAAAAGGCTGCGCCATTCATCACCCGCTAAGCTAGTGTTGGAAAGCGACATCCCTGGATTCCGGCTTTCACCGGAAAGATCGGGTGGTAGGATTGAGTTTTTATTCTCCAGTCCTTCGGGTTGGTGTTATCCGCCCAAGATGTGATCAAGCAATCCCGCGTTCTTCACCTTCGTAACAGGCATCTCAAGAAACCGCTCGGTCCGTTCTGAGACACGGCTTAAATTTATGCCTGTCTGCGCTTGGATTAGTTTAAAGACGACCTCTTCGCCAAGGCTGTCGTGAGAAAACTCTTCCTCATCAGACTCATAGAGCTCGTTAGGATTGTTCCATGACGAAAGGGTTTTTTCTATGGGGGCGTCGCCGGTAACCTGTTTTAATGCAGTTAGCTCATTTTCCGATATTTCACCTGTATCGAAAATTATACCTTCATCCGATGAGCCAACCCGTCTGCGTATTTCAAGGCCATTCCGATAGTGGCTGAATCCATAAAGGTTGACGACGCTATGTAGGATAAAAAATGAAACATCATCGGTACTGCTGTATCGTTTTTCTAAAGCTTTTTCGACGGACGGCCAGTCAAAAACCCACGCATTGCCGCCTTCCTCGCAGGCAAATTTCAAGTTCTGGTTGCTTGGATAAAGTACCGTTTCCACAGTCTGATCTGACGGTGAAAGAACGCATTTTTTGCCGTAGAAATCACTAACCGCCCCTTTAAGAGAGCGCCCATTTAACGACATGACTGCAATGGCTAGTTTCCAACCCATACCTTGTGTGTCCTATCTAACCGCCGTTTATTCTCGCGAAAACATTCGTCTTATCAAAAAAAGCCGCGCTACGCGCGTCATATTTTTTGTGCTGGGTCCCGGATCAAGTCCGGGATGAGCGGAGGAGAGGTTGGGATACCCTATCTGCCGCTCTCCCCGGCGCCCGCGCGCGAAGGCGCGCAGGCTATAAGCCGGGGTCCAGAATTGTCTCGTCGCAGGTGGAATTTTGAGGCCCTTGAAAAAGGCTGCGCCATTCGTCACCCGGTAAGCTGGTGCTGGAAAGCGCCATCCCTGGATTCCGGCTTTCGCCGGAAAGATCGGGTGGTGGGATTGAGCACTTATCCTCCGCTCATTCCCGCGAAAGCGGGAATCCATCTTAACAAAGAGAGAGATGGTCGCGCTATGCCCGTCATATTTTTTGTCCTGGATCCCGGATCAAGTCCGGGATGAGCGGTGGAGAGGTTGGGTATAGAGATTGAGTTTTTATTTTCTTCTGTCGCACCAAAAGATCAGTTCAGTGATAATTTATCGCGTTCTATGAACCGGCCTGTTTGAACAATTTGTGAAATCGTCAATGTGTTGGCGATGTCGTCGAGTGGGTTCTTTTCTAAAATCACCAAGTCCTCCGCCGTCTCACACGTTGGAACTAACGTTGTCGTCGGATCGTCAAACAGCGTGCTACCCTTACTATTGCTAGCCTGCATTCTGAGCCCCCCGCCCTTATCCTTAAGGGCCGTCCTTCATAGGATTCAACATATTATTATTGAAGATCAATAAATGTTTATTGACTTTCAATAATGTTATTCATAATATATGGACGTCACAGGGTACGTTGGAGAGACTATGTTTAGGGTGTTGTTGGCTATAATAGGGGGGGCGATTTCCGCGACTTATCCGGTAATGGCTCAAGACACGAACTATGAAGAGTTTAAGCAGATCGTTCAGGAAAACAGCTACACGCTCGCATTGAATGACGGTCAAGCGTCAGGCGCTGGTTTTGACTGGCTTATTGAGCAGGGCGCTGAGGCGCAATATTTCCTAATAGGAGAGCGGCATGGATTGGCTGAGATTCCAACCATCAGCGCTTCTCTTTTTGAAGCGTTGGTGGAGCAGGGCTATCGCCATGCCGCGCTGGAATTTGGCCCGTTCGGTGCGCGTCTGGCCGAAGAAAAACTAAAACAGGGCGGATATAATGCATTAGAGAAGTATCTAACCTCGCAGGACGGGCTAGGTAGCATTGCTTTTCTGGATTGGCGTGAGGAGTCGGAAATGGCCGCGCGCATATACGCTGCATCCGGATTAAAACATGGCGCACTCTGGGGATTGGATCAGGAGTTTTTTATAGGGTTTCGCGCGCATTTGGCATTTTTAGAAAAGAAAGCGAAGACGAAAAAGCAGTTGAGAGCGATTGTTACAATGCGCGAGAGGTTAGATGCAGACCCAAAGCTGTTATTAAACATAACTCCCAAAGAATTGGAAACATTCAGCCATGTGTTCGCGCCGCTTAATGACAGCGAAGTTGATGAACTGTTACGTCAGATTATTTTTAGCAATTACATTTATGGGCCATGGGCGGCGCAAAAACGCATTTCATACGCTGAATCAAACATTCGTCGTGAAGACAACATGAAGGATAATTTTGTTGCGCTCGAGCGCGCGTGGCGCATTAAAACCGGGAAGCCACCAAAAGTGTTTTTTAAGTTCGGTGGCTTTCACTCAGCCCCCTCATTTGATTTGCAAAATGGTCGCATAATGCTTGGAACGTTTATTGAAGCTTACGCCCGCGCAAATGGTCATTCTGCTTTTAACCTGTTTATGGAATGCTATAGCGGCGCGCGGCTAACAAGCGGTCAGGATGCTGGCAGTTCCGCTGGTGAAGATCATTCGTGTTCGAGCTATTTTGGCGAAATCGATGCGGACGCGCCGGTCGGTGACCGTCATATGTTGAGCGAATTTTTGGATGAATCCGATAAGTTTATTCTTTTCGATCTAAGACCAATTCGATTGCAAATGGATAAGTTTAAGTTTTTGAGCTCAGAGGATAGGGAGCTCATTACAGGGTTCGACGCTTATTTGTTAATCCCGTCAGCGAACGCGGCATATACATATGAATTGGCGGATTAGCAGTGGCCATAATTCATAACTTCAGATCTATGAGATGCAAACTCTCAATGAAGCGCTAGCTTCGTTCGGTTGACAATTTCGCCGGTTTTGATGACGTCAACAATCGTCAATGTATTGGCGATGTCGTCGAGTGGGTTGCCTTCCAAAATGATGAGATCGGCGGAGAGGTCCGGTTTGATCGCGCCCCACTGGCTTTCAGCTTTCATGAATTTTGCTGCGTTGGTCGTTGCGGTGGCGAGCGCTTCACGCGGTGTTAATCCGGCGGAAACGTAAAACGCCATTTCTTCATGAAGTGCGAGCCCGGCGATACGATAAGGGTTGCCGGTATCCGTGCCGGCGACGATCATACCGCCAAGGTCATGAAATTTTTTCAGATGCGCGCGGGTTCGATCGACACTTTCATCCCACTCCGTTGTGCTGGCAAAAGCGTTGACCATGCCCGGTGAGGAAAGCCATGCACGCTCACTGTTGCTGAGCACGCCTTTAAGCGCTGGTTGATCCAAAAGCGAAATATCGCCGGTGTAGCGCCCCCATCCTTCAAACATGGCGCCGGTCGGGATGACAATAAATTCAGCGTCGACCATCCGCTGCTCCAAGTCTTCCGGTAAGGGCGCGGCGGGTGTTACGACGTGGACAACACCGTGGGCGCCGCTGGAAAGGCACGCTTCTATCTCATCGATGGAAGAGATGTGGCACAACACAGGGATGTCATAAGGCGCAGCGGCTTCAACACCTGCGGCTATCATTTCCGGTGTCATCTGCGGGTGGTCATCGCCAAAGTCATCAGGCCCGGACTCCACTGTCAGCTTGATGGCGTGAGCGCCCCAATCGCCAACGCGTTTTACTTCGGCGCCGACATTTTTAGGCGTGTTCACCAGGGTCGTTGCGCGAATAGGGGTAAGGTCAATTGGGCCGTCGGTTCGGATACGCGCCAGTAAATCTTTTATTTGTTGTTGAACTTGCGGCGAATAAATCGTTGTGGTCGGGTGAGAGCCGGTCATGGTCATTAATGACCCGACAGCCAACAGGCGTGGCCCGGCTAAGCTGCCGTTTTGCATTTGAGCGCGTAATTCATCTATACGCGATGGCCAGGCTTGAAAGGAGCCAAGGTTTAGAATTGTCGTGTTGCCGAAATAGAGATGGCGCGCGAGAACCTGACGCGTATCGTCTTCTTCTGGCGCCAATATCCCATTGCCAAAATGACTGTGCATGTCGGCAAGGCCGGGAATGATATAGTGTCCAGACACATCATGGATTTGCGCCGCGTCGTAATGTCCAGATATGTTTGCGCCAACGGCGACGATCTTTCCTTCACGAATGACAATGTCTTCAACGACCGGCGCAGCTGTTTGATCAGGATGGATGATGCTGCCGCCGGTGATAATGAGGTCAGCTTTTTCAAGCGGTTCGGGCTTTTGTCCGCATGCTGATATGAAGGCGAGTAAAACAAGAATGATTGAGTGGCGCATGATTCTCCCCGAATCTGCTTGTGCGATCCGGGGAACACTACGCGAAAGAGATTGCAACGCCAAGAGGGTCGGCGCCAAGGGCGGTAGCGCCAAGAGCGGCATTGAAAGGAGTTTTAGCTGAGAGATTCACGTTTCTCTTCAAGTGTAAGCCATTCATCTTCTGCTGTACTTAAAGCGGTTTCTGCTTCACCCAGTGCTTTTGCGATGCGGTTAAATTCTTCCGGATCGCGCTCAAATAATTTTGGATCGGCCATGGTGGTTTTGTACGCGGCGATCTTGTCTTCAAGCGTTGCAATTTCTTTTGGCAAATTCTCCAGCGCGTATTTTTCTTTATAACTCAGCTTGGTTTGGGTTTTCGGTTTAACGGGTTTTGGTTGCCCTTTGTTTTCACTTTGCGCCGTGCGCTCTCGTTTTGTTTTTTTTGAAACCGGGACGCCGGGCGCACTGCCGCGCTGGCTGACCATATCATCATACCCGCCGGGATAACGCCGCCATTGCCCTGCTTTTTCCGGGTCCGTCGTAATGATGGACGTGACGATCCGATCAAGAAAACTTCGGTCGTG
>BQJH01000227.1 GCA_021604605.1 Hyphococcus sp. | reverse complement strand
CCCTGCTCCGCACATCCTTCCTTCCATAGGAAATACCTTCTCTTGACTCTTGCATTACAAGAGTACATGCTATGCACTAGTCAGTCACAAACAAGCATATGGGGTTGACCATGATAAAAGAGAGGGTAACCGCTACGGTGTTAATGGTGGCCGCCTGCTTTAGTGTAAGCGGCTGCACCCAGGATCAAGCTCCCGACATTGCTTACACAATGATCGAGGAGCCATTCGGAGAAGATGGCTCAACTGTGCATTTTGCAAAAGAAGATCCTTTTGCGGAAGAAATTGTTTCAACGATGACTGACGCCCGTGAAACAGTCGAGGCTTTTTGGGGGCGCCCTTTTCCCGAGCCCGTGAAGGCCATTCTTTCTCCGGACAGAGCGCATTTTAATACGCTGTTTCCCCCTGAATGGGGTATCGGCAAAACTCAATGCTGGATGGTTGGCGTCGGTGTCGCTGACTTTCTGGCTGTGTTATCGCCATCAATATGGGGCGTTGAAGATTGCGGTCACGACGGAGAAGATAAACTACACATCCGCGATATCTTTGTGCATGAGCTGGCGCATGTCTATCACGGGCAAAATAATCCAACACGCGACTTCACCGGCGCAGAAGAGATCGGTTGGTTTGCTGAAGGCATCGGCGTTCTTGTCGCCGGCCAACTCGAACGGGACAAACTCTCTTCTCCACAAGAAGCCATCCGTAATGGCGCCGCGCCCAAAAAGCTGAAGAAAGCCTGGTCTGGCCAATACAGATATGGCGTATCCGGTTCTATCGTTGCTTACATCGATGCCGAATACGGCCGAGACGTCCTGTTTGAATTATTGTCAGTCACCAGCGAAGATGAACTTCTCAGCCGTCTCAATACCAGCGAGGCGGCGCTGCTTGATGCGTGGGAAAGCTGGGTGCTATCGGCCTCAAGCAACAAATGATATCTGACAAGATTGTTGCTCAAACTATTTGCCGATTGGTGTCAAAACCGTGCAATAGTTGCAATGAAGGCCCTTCAAAACGGTCCCATAGAACAGCGATTTGAGTGCGGTTTCCCAACTCATGAATGCAAAACAAAATGCCGTCGACAAATTAAGGGCGCAGCTTTTCAAAGGGTTGTCTGAACTGGCGCTGCTAAGTCTGCTGGATCAACGTCCACATTATGGTCTGGAGTTATTACAACGCCTCTGGGATGAAGCAGGGTTTGAACTCGCCGAAGGCACGGTTTATCCGCTCCTGTATCGACTTGAGCGGCTCGGGCGCATCACTTCTGACTGGCGCCTTGGGGAAGGTAAAGCGCGCCCGAAAAAATATTACGAAATGACGGCTTCAGGAAAAAAGCATCTCAAAGAACTGCGCCTTGAATGGCGTAACCTTCGCAGTCAAATGGACAAAATTGTGGGGAGCGTCTCCAAATGAATGAACATCTGTCGCTGCCGGATGCCGTTGAAAAATATCTTGACACCCTCAACACAGCCCTGCGCGCGCTGCCTGCCGACCGGCGTCATGAAATTGTTTCGGAGATCCGGGAACATATGACCGAACGGATCGCATCGGGCGCGGATGTCAATGAATGCTTGGCGTCATTTGGCGACCCGGATCTTTATGCAGCGCAGTTTATCACTGAGCACAAATTGGTTGACGCTTTATCCTCCGATCGCTCAAGCACGATGATACGTGTGTTGCTTAATGCCGCTACAAAGAGCACACAAGCCGCGAGCGTCGCATTTTGCATATTACTGGTTTGGGTATTGACGCTTCCCTTCGTATTTTTCGGGATCGCAAAATTATTCTATCCATCTGCCGTTGGCTTATGGAAAGTTGGCGACGGCTTTGTCATGGGCTTCAATCGTGACGGCGCCACACAAGAAGTTCTGGGTTGGGGGCTACCGCTGATCGGCTGCGTCGCCCTCATCGCCGCGATCCATGCAAGCAGAAGGCTCGCGCGATATGGCGTCGGTAAGTTGTTGGCCAACCGTCAAAATGCATCAACGCTTTGAGCGATCAGGAATAATTTTCTGGCTGGTGATTAACGCGGTCATTCATAGGGCGCGGGATCATTCTTGCGCTTTCTTGATTTTTCCAGCAAGAACTCTCAACCGTTCACGTTCCAAAATTCCCTGATCTCTAGTAATCGATAAATTAACGATCCAAAATCGAAGGGACTCAATAACGCGCGGGTCTTCAGCGAAATCCTCTAGAATACTTAGCACATCCAATTCTGCATCAGGAAGCCCGCAGTCGAGAAGCTCCTGATCAACGCCATCCCCAGTATGGCAATTTTCCCAAATATGCGTTTGTATGGAGTAAGGGGTTTTTGCGCGGATGATACGACGGTACTCAGGATTCAACGTATATAAGTCAGCAGCCCGCCTATCGAGATCCTCATAATACCCTACCAGATCAGTTCTCAATGCGTTATTTTTTATGAGCCCCAATTGTCCGCCGCCTTTTAGTTCTTCAAAGGTCGGGTCGGAGGCCTCGTACTTCCACAGCTGACTGGCTTGATAAAAAGCGATAAGTAATTCCCATTCAGAATTATCACCAAGATCGCCGCTTTCAATATAGTTTATGGCATCTGCTCCATAGTCGATCACCTCTTTCCAGAATTCGACGCGGTTTTTTAAAGCGGCCTCATCCTTAGAAATATCCTCGTGAAGTCGAACCAGGAATGTATCAGCGAGAGCGTTCTCAACCCGCGCCTCATTCCAGTTCGACACCTGAATACCGATGAAGACACCGACAACGACAATGAAAAAGTCGAGCGCGACGGCAGTCCAGTTCTGGGCTTTGACGTGTTCGGTGATGCGGCGGAGGAGCATTATTCTAACTCCTCCTCGATCAGCACCAGCGCCTGTTCCAGCAGCTTGCGCAATTCCTTTTGTTCAATCAGGATTAAATCTTGATACCCAATGCGATTGACGATTTCATTTTGAAATTGCAGCGTTGAAGCGAGCTCTTTAAATTCGCTCAAGGAAACGGCATCTTGGTTCGCAATACCGCCTTCGGATTCGAATGATCCCGCCCGTTCTCTTTTCTCGTTGACCAAATTCCAGAATGTTTCAACCGGCAAATATTGACTGATATACGGAACCCATTGCCTATCAAGGAGCTGGATTGTGACTCGCTCATCTTCGAGCGCGTCGATATACTGCGCCGGCAGAGTCGTAATGATACGCCGGAGTTCACTATTTTTCGTGTTATGAAACGGCTGCTGGTTCAACACATAAGTGAGGGCGCCTGTTGAATAGTCGCTGGTAAATCCTTCAGCAAAAACTGTGCCGATCAACGCCATGGGAATTTCATCTATTTCCGGGTCGCGGACCGCTTCAAGTAAGTCGTGACCGGCAGACGCAATATCGGCGTGTAGTTTAGAATTCTCATCAATCACGCTGATGTTGAACTGGATTTCATCGCGTAATCGTTCCAGCGCAACATCCAGCGATTGCTTTTCCGCTTGACGAGCCGACCAGGCGTTGATCTGAAACGCGATGAGGATACCGACGACAACAATGACAAAGTCGAGAAAAACGGCGACCCAGTTCTGGGTCTTCATATGTTCAATGACGCGGCGCAGGAGCATTAATCCACATCCTGAAGGTATTCATCAAGCAATACCGTCCTATCAATCACCAGTTGAATGCTGGCAAGTTTACTGTCCAAATCAACAACTCGGCGAACAAGATCTTTGCGAATATTCATACTTAAAATTTCCGAAACCGCCGCTGAAATCTGTTCTTGGGCTAAGTCCGGCTCACAATCTATTTTCAGCTCAATAATCGGTTCGCCCATTGGCCCGGTTGAAATATTATCGCCACACGCAGAGCTGATGATTTTGTGCACGTCATAAGGCAATCCGCGCCGGATCATTTCCCGATAAGGCGGCACACCCTTGAGGTTCAACAGGGGCGCCTCAACGCTTCTATAGAAATTCGCTAATCGCTTGCGAAGCTCTACGTCAGAAATTGCATTATTGGCGCCGACAGACAAAATTTCATCATAAGTGTCGCGGCCGAAAGCGCGGGGCAAGATGTGACTCGCGGTATAAACATCAATGAGGAATTTCTCGTCGAGCGTTTCAGCCGGCTCATCAAGCGCGTTCAACGCATCGCCTGCGCTTTTTCTCGCTTGTCTAAAATAGACCAGTCTTTGATTGAGGTCTTCCTGATTTGCAGTCAAATCACCTCTAATGCGTTCGATGTATGTTCTTGCGGACTGTTTCTGAACGCGCGCATCATTCCAGTTCGACACCTGAATACCGATAAAGACGCCGACAACGACAATGACAAAGTCGAGCGCGACGGCAGTCCAATTCTGGGCTTTGACGTGCTCGGTGATGCGGCGGAGGATCATTATTTCGACTCCTCAAGAAAGTCGTAGAGAATTTGCGCTCTATCGACCCATATCTGAAATAGCTGAATCTTCAGATCAAAATCAGCAAGCGCGCGCGTGAGTTCCGGTTCAAGGTCGGACGAGAGAAGTTTCTCAACAGCGATGGCGGTAAGCTCAGGGGAAATTTCAGGCGCGCAGTTTCGCGGCGCCATTGCGGCAATGGCGCCAGTCTCATTGGTAGAAAAGCCTGCATTACATCCGCCGGACCGAATCAAATATTGCACCTCATACGGCATCGTCCGGCGCAGGGCGTCCGCGTAGCTTGGGACCCGGTTCATATAATAATCACTGCCTTCTACAACGCGATAATATTCCGCTATGCGGTTGCGGATTTCGATGCTCGGGATTGTGTTCATCGCCCCCGCCGATAGCAGTTCGTCAAAGGTATTGCTTTGATATGACCGCCGGAGAGAAAAGCTGGCGATAAAACTATCGATCAGAAATTCCTCGTCGAGCGCGCTTGCCGTTTCCTGGCGCGCTTCGAGCGCCGCCAGAGCATGGCGCCGGACTTCGGAAAAATACGCCGTGCGCATGTTCATGTCGTGCTGGTTGGCGCGCAGGTCTTCCTGAATCCGGTTGATATATTCGCGCGCCAATTTCCTTTCGACGCGCGCCTCATTCCAGTTTGAAACCT
>BQJH01000226.1 GCA_021604605.1 Hyphococcus sp. | reverse complement strand
GTATTCTTCTCGAACATGCCCAGGAATAATCCTAGCACGCAGCTCGGGCTTTTCATAATCAGGAAACCATGTTCCGCATCGCCGCCAAAAACTTCAAAACCCAGTTTTTCGTAAAATGCACGAGATGCGGCGAGGTCTTTTACCGCGAGGCTAACCGAAAAATTTCCAAGTTCCATCTTGCACTCCTGTTTTGCAAACTCTTGGACATTTGTCGCAATTCAATATGATAAAACCAATCACCCATATGGAGGATTGGGGTAGTTTCACCCGAATTTCCGCTGAATTTCAGCCAAATTCTTCTTGGGTTTGGTTGTTCGGCTATCGAGGTGTGTAAGATTTGCGGGAATAGTCATTCCTGCCAAAAAACTGCCCATACGAACCATAGGGCTAAATTTTTTGAAATCTGGAGTTGACGGTTCCGCAGTTGCGAAGTATTTGCCAATCCATAACTC
This sequence comes from Hyphococcus sp., assembly GCA_021604605.1. Lineage (GTDB taxonomy): Bacteria > Pseudomonadota > Alphaproteobacteria > Caulobacterales > Parvularculaceae > Hyphococcus. The sequence continues at coordinate 4,590 of BQJH01000226.1, read as the reverse complement.
ATCAAGACCAGCTGAGGGAAAGGCCCTTTGACGCTGGAGCAACCGTCAGGAAATCAGACCGATTTTCTGGAAAGGTGCTAATTCCTTCAAGACGGAAGCTTCCGTTTTGAGAGATGAGTCGGACGAAACACGACGAGCGTCGTCCGATTAGGTCTCTGCGAATTCCTTGTTGAGTGATGATGAGGTGAGGCAGAGACAAGTGAATATCGCGATTGAACATGATGAAAGCCTGCCGCAACAGCGCTCCTGCGAGGGCTGTGATGTGACAGTTTTACTCCCCGCCAGTTTTCGGCTGGAGAGCGGTGAGCCTTTAAGCCAGCCCGAATTGCGGCTGCGGATTTATGGCGAAACCAGCCAGCCGGTTATCGCGGTTGCCGGCGGTATTTCAAGCGGCAGAGCGGTTGCGGATAGTGACGATCAGCAAGGTTGGTGGTGTGAGATCGTTTCCGATCGCGGCGCTATCGATCTGGAAAAGTTCTGCGTTCTGTCTTTTGATTTCCTACCCAACCCCCTTGAAGTCGCGAGAACAATTACAACGAAGGATCAGGCCCGCGCGTTAAGCATTGCGCTTGATAGTTTAAAGATTGAGCGCTTGTTTGCTTTTGTGGGCGCGTCCTATGGCGGGATGACGGCGCTGGCGTTTGCTGCTGCATTCCCGGACCGTATTGATAATCTCTGTATGATCTCTGCCGCGGCTCGAACGCATCCGGCAGCAACAGCTTTGCGCGGTATTCAGCGGCGCATTGTAGAATTTGCCTCTCGCTATGGCGAAGAAAAAGAAGGGGTCGCCCTCGCCAGACAATTGGCCATGATCAATTATCGCACGCCGGAAGAATTTGACGCTCGCTTTGATAATGAGCCAGGCGTATTTGCCGGGGCGCCTTACGATGTGTGCGAATATTTAATTTCACGCGGCCGCGCCTTCGACATGTCGGCGCAGCGTTATGTGACGTTATCTGATTCAATCGACCGTCACCTTGTAGACCCCTCACTGGTTCAGGCGGACAGTCTATTAGTCGCCGCCCATAGTGATCGCCTCGTCCCGGCGGAGGATATGCGCGTGCTCGCACGCAATTTATCTTCATCATCCTTAGTCGAAATCGACAGCCTTTATGGCCATGACGCGTTTTTGAAAGAAACCGCTGTTATTGGCCCCGTTATCAAATCATTTCTTGAGGAACGTTTATCATGAGTAATTTTTTGCATTCTGAGACGATCGCCGCGTCAGCGGGTGTTGCTGAAGATAGCGCCTATGGTGATGTTTCGCCGCCACTGCACCTTTCAGCGAACTACGCCTGGAACGACCCGCTTGATAAGCCGCAATATGATTATGCGCGGTCGGGCAACCCGACACGCACACAGTTGGAGGAAGCGCTTTGTAAGCTCGAAGGCGCTGCAAAAGGTATTGTTGTGTCGTCGGGCATGGCCGCACTTGATCTGGTGTTGAACCTTGTCAATACCGGTGAAACAGTTCTGGCGCCGCATGATTGTTATGGCGGAACGCACCGATTGTTAACGGCGCGGGCAAAGCGCGGCCAATTCAATGTGGAGTTTGTCGATCAGACCGATCCGGCAAAACTGGCGGCGGCGTTTATTAAAAACCCGAAGCTTGCTCTGGTGGAAACGCCGAGCAATCCATTGTTACGGATTACCGACATTCGCGATTGTGTTGCACAGGCAAGACATTGCGACACGATTGTTGTTGCGGACAACACGTTCCTGTCTCCGGCGTTACAAAACCCGTTGGAGCTTGGATGCGATATTGTTGTTCATTCGACGACAAAATTTATCAACGGACACAGTGATGTTGTTGGCGGCGCTGTGCTGGCAAAAGACCAGGCGCTGGGCGATGAATTGGCCTGGTGGGCCAATTGTACCGGCGTCACCGGTGCGCCGTTCGATTCTTTTCTAACATTGCGGGGCTTGCGCACATTGCATACCCGGATTGAACGCCAGCAGGCCAGCGCCGAGGTGGTCGCGGCAAAACTCGCGGAAGATGAGCGTGTTTCAAATGTTTTCTATCCCGGTCTGGAAAGTCATCCGGGCCATGAGATCGCCAAGGCCCAGCAACAGGGATTTGGGTCGATGTTCAGTGTTGAATTTGCTGAAGGTGTTGACGTCATCGAACTTCTGCGGGGGTTGGACCTGTTTACCATTGCAGAATCCTTGGGCGGCTTTGAGAGCCTTGTGTGTGTTCCCGCCGCCATGACCCATGCGTCGATGGCGCCGGAGGCCCGTGCAGCGGCGGGGATCTCTGAGCGATTGGTGCGGTTCTCAATCGGGCTTGAGCATCAGGAGGACTTGCTCAGCGATATTTTTGCCGCACTAGAAAAGGCTTCTGTTCCTGGCGGAAAAATTGCATATCTGCATCAAGAGGCAAGGGGCGCTTGTGCGTAAAGTATAGTGAGTCATCAGTCAGTACCTTCAAAAGTAAACTCTGCCAGGGCGCCAAAACCTAAGCCATTGCGTGTCGGGGTCGCAGGGCTTGGGGTTATCGGCGAGGGCGCGGCGTTACGCCTATTGCAAGCGGATAGTTTTGTGCTTGATGCGGCATTGGTTCGAAGCGCTGATAAAAAACGCGCGCCGGCTTTTTCTGAAACTGTGATCCATACTGATACGGAGCAGTTCTTACAAACAGACCCTGATATTGTGATCGACGCTCTATCAACAGGCGAGGCGGGGCTGGCGCTCATTCGCGGCGCCTTGGCCCGCGGCGTCAATATCGTGACTGCAAACAAGCAGGCGATCGCCGGAAACTTGGCGCCGCTTCATGCACTGGCAAAATCACATAATGCCATATTGAATTACGAAGCTTCCGTTGGCGGCGGCGCACCAATGATTAAAACAGTCCGTGCGGCTCGCCATGTCGGTGAAATCCGATCCATGAGCGCGATCGTTAATGGAACGGTGAATTTTATTTTGTCAGCGGTGAAGGCCGGTGGGTCGTTTGGCGATGCCGTAAAGGCGGCTCAGGATGCTGGATTTGCTGAACCGGACCCTAGCGCAGATTTATCCGGTGAAGATGCACGCGCTAAAATTGCGATTTTGTCTTACGAGGCATTCGGCGAAGAAATTGATCTCGACGCTATCGAGATAGAAGCATTAGACGAAGCCAAGGCGCTGAAATTTTCAAAACAAGGCGGGACGTGGAAGCAATTGGCGACCATTAGCAGGACGTCTGATAGGGCGCTTTCGGGGCGGCTTCAGTTTGTGCGTGTGGACGATAATCCGTTTTTGAGCGGTATAATGGGCGAGGGTAATGCGCTAAGTATTCACCTTGCATCGGGTGAGGTCTTTACATGCGCTGGCAAGGGCGCCGGTAGAGCGCCAACGGTCGACAGTCTTTTTTCTGACCTTCATGACATCACCAGTTAAGGCGGTAATCAGCTGTCCTAAACGAATAAACAAACCCGAACTTGCCTCATCCTGATGAAATAGCAGTTCGAGCCTTGAAATCAGCGCCGACGCGATGTTTACCTGATGAAAATCCAGCAGCACTGTCTGTATTTCTGGGGAGATGTCATGAGCACGATTTCACGGCGCGGCGCATTAAAATCAACGGCAGCAATAAGCATGCTTGCTTCAATTGGGTGCGGGAAGTCGCAAGGCCCGGCCAGTGATGCTGACTTAGCCAATCTGGACGCCATTGCGACGGCGCAGGCCATTAAAAATGGTGATGTGACGGCGCTGGAAGTCATCAACGCTGCGATCACGAGAGCAGAAAGCGCTAATCAAAAAATTCACGCCATCGTTTCTCCGTATTTTGATACGGCGCGCGACAAAGCGACTGCCGCGCCTGAAGGGCCGTGGTTTGGCGTGCCAACTTTTATCAAGGATTTGAATGATGTTATTGGCCAGCGCACCAGTTTTGGCTCGCGCGCTTATGCCAATTACATTGCCAGTGAGCAATCGCCATTGGTCGATGCGATTTTTGGCACTGGCCTCATTAGTCTCGGTAAAAGCTCAACACCGGAATTCGGTTTGACAGCGACAACTGAACCGATGCTCGGAGAGCCTACCAGAAACCCGTGGAACACGGATTACTCTGTTGGCGGATCATCGGGCGGGGCGGCAGCCCTTGCCGCGGCGCGGGTGACGCCGGTTGCTCATGCTTCAGACGGGGGCGGGTCTATTCGGATACCGGCTTCCTGCTGCGGTCTAGTCGGGTTAAAACCAAGTCGCGGGAGAACGCCGTTGCCGCCGCGCAAATCACCGCGTCCGGTTGAATTAACAACACAACTCGCCGTGACGCGAACAGTGCGCGATACGGCGGCATTCCTTTCGATGATGGAACTGGACAATGAGTTGCCTCCAGTTGGATTGGTTGAAGGACCGTCAAGTGATCGAAAGAAAATTGCGTTCTTCACAGAAACGCCAACGGGCGCTGCCGTGGACCCGGAAGTAGTAGCCTCAACCCGCGCTGTCGCAGACCAGCTCGAAGATTTGGGCCATGAAGTCAGTGAGATTACTTCTCCATTTGATGCTGGCGTCCTTCAGGACTTTACAATTTACTGGGGGGCGGGGGCGGCTGGCGCCGTTGCAGACTGGGAAAAAGCGACTGGCCGCCCGGCAGGCTATACAGACTTTGAG
>BQJH01000225.1 GCA_021604605.1 Hyphococcus sp. | reverse complement strand
AGTTCGCCAGCAATCCGTCTGGGACGCAGCTACTGGCATGCGCCAAGCGCCAACAACAAAATCACCTTTCGCCGACGCTCTGCGCGGCGCGGGCCTTGCGCCTGAGGAGCCCGAGAGCAGCGACGGTGAAAAAGCCGAATGCCCCGGTGATATTTTAACCGACGAAGATTTGAGGCGGCTTTCTATCGACCCTCGCTCAGGCTTGCAGCCCGCAACATCTCACCTGGGGGATGCGGCTGCTGAAATCGTTGCGCGAGCGGATGCGCTGAAAAAAGCAGCGGACATGGCGCTCAACACCCATGCCGCTGTCACTGCCGCCTTGCAAGCGCGCCACCCGGATATCAACTACCCACACGCGACCGCCCTTCTCGACATTATCAAAACCAGCGACAAAATCCCCATCGAGCTTGCCTTGCAACGGGGCTTTGACATGATGGCGCCGAATGTCAGAACTTTTAGCCGGGCGTCACGGCGCCAGGGCGCAAGACGCGACATTGTATTGCCAGGGCGGCGAAGCGAAGGCTGGACGCTCAATCTGATCCTCGACACGTCGGGGTCCATGACGCAGGTGCTGCCGCGGCTCTTATCACTGATAAAAAGCTCGGCAGTCGCCTGCGGGGTTTCGCATGTGCGCATCTTGCAAGCCTCGGACGGCGTGACGGCGGATGAGGTCGTAGACATCGAAGCTCTTGAGCGGTTTGAAATCAGCGGCTATGGCGGCAGTGATCTGACATCGGCGTTCGACTTGCTTGCAGGCGATCCTGAAGTCATGCGCGTGGTCGTCCTGTCGGACATGGCGATCCAGTATCCCACAGCGCCGCCGCCTTACGAGGTATTCTGGCTCGCGGTGCAGGCGGGATATTACGCACCGTCACAACCGAAATACGGAAACTTTATTGCTTTGAAGATTTAAAGGCGGACTGCCGAGTAGATGCCTGATTATAAAGCTGAGAAAGATTGCCTCGATCACATAACCACCTGCACTACACTGGGAAGAGATGGATCAAACAACGAGCCACAACGATAGGCACTCAATCACTGTCTAGTTTCATTAGTTTCAACGTCCGCTTCCGCAAGCTGAACGAATGTCCGAAAAATCTTCAAAGCATGAGTAATCGGGCTTGGCGCCCAGCAGTCAGGCTCCCCGTGGCAAGGTTATATTCTGACCTGCAAAAAGGGAGATGAAGATGAAATACTTTGTTGGATTGGATGTTGCGCTGCGGTCACTGGCGCTTTGTATCATTGACGCCGACGGCAAGATTGCTCTCGAACGATCGTTGCCTTGCGAAATTAAAGACGTCGCTGATTGCATTCGTGATTTTGGCAAGCCTGTCGAAATGATTGGTTTTGAAGCCGGCACAATGAGCCAGCATCTATTCCACGGGCTGGTCGCTGAGGGCTTTGAAGTTGTTTGCATGGAGGCGCGCCAGGTGAGCGCCGCTCTGTCTGCCATGCGCAACAAGACCGACAAGAATGATGCGCGCGGCATTGCGCAAGTCGTCCGGTCCGGCTGGTACAATCCGGTTCACATGAAAAGCCGTTCCAGCCATTGTGAACGAGCGCTTCTCACCAGCAGAAAAACAGTCCTGCGCAAATGCCTGGATCTGGAAAACGAAATCCGTGGTCTGTTCAAGGCGTTCGGCATTCGTTTGCCGAAGGCGATGAAGCGGTACAACTTCGCCAAGCAGGTGCGGCCCATCATCGAAGCTGACGAAGGCTTGTCACACGCATTGCTGCCAATGCTTGATGCCCATGAGACATTGCTGGTCACGTTTGTGGAGCTGGATCGGCGCGTAAAGACATACGCACGGCAAGACCCTGTTTGTACCCGCCTAATGACGGCGCCCGGCGTTGGCGAAATTACGGCGCTGAGCTTTAAAGCCGCAATTGATGACCCGACGCGGTTCAAATCCTCCCGCAATGTTGGCGCTCACTTCGGGCTCACGCCACGACGCTTTCAATCTGGCGAGATGGACAATCACGGCCGAATATCCCGTGCGGGAGATGAAGGCGTTCGAGCTAATCTTTATTCGGCGGCAAACTCATTGCTGACACGGTCACGCAATCCATCGCGGCTCAAATCATGGGCGATGAAATTGATGCGTAGCAAAGGTCGGCGTCGTGCAACTGTCGCGCTTGCCCGCAAACTCGCGGTCATCCTGCATAGCATGTGGGTTGCTGGGACAGACTTCCGATGGAACGCGACGGAGGTAACTCCATGATCTAAAACCTCACCCCGTTCCATCGGGATCGTCCTCACTTGGACGAGGTTGGTGGATGAAGCCGATTATGTCTGCTGCGCCTTAATAAGCGCGACTCAAAGCGAGGCTCTCCACAAACCAATCCAGCACATGCATGCAGCCGCTTCTCACCTTACGAAGCGAACAGACTGCGGAGAGAAGCGTGACCCAAGTGAATACGAAACCGCGGAAATTTAAATTTGGAGCTTGACTGAACCCGCCGATTAGAGAAGCAGACATTAGCGTAGGAAACCCGATCACGAACACGGCGCAAGATCGAACACTTTACAGCCATGAGAAATATTTACCGATCAATTCCAACCGTCATTTGAAGATTTTTTGTTGAGGATTGATAGTTCCAGACACTTGCGTCAAACTCGCGGCGAGAGACCGACAATAAATCAGCCGCAAAGCTGAACACCTCGCGTAGGTATTCATAACTCGCGTCCTCTAGCCCCACGAACTCCGCGAAGCCCCGGATGTGACGGTCCACAGCAATACAATCCGCCCCGACCAGACAAGCCATATAGTCGACGGTTTTCGGACCAATCCCTCTGACGCGTTGGATACTCGTCCGGAACACTTCATTCTGGAATGCTACTCGAAGTTCACAAGTGCTTTCAATTTCCGCCTCAGCGAAAAACTCGATCAGATTGTCGAAGCGCGAGACTTTTTCATAGTGCTCCCACTGCAGAAACTCTGAACTTCCCTCGCGTTTGATCACTTGGATCAAAATGTTCAAAGTCGTGGCGTCTGGAAAAGTCCGGATAATGGACTCGACGCGAGGCTTCACAACTGTCGCATAATTCAGGCCCGCTTGTAGGACTGAATCTGCGAGTACCGCACCCATATGACTATAGACAGGTCTTAAAGCACACCGTGAAGCAAGAATACCAGCCTGAATAGCATGGTCCGCAACGTGCCGGGCGGCATAAAGTGTATCAGAGTAGTTCGGGTTTTCCGCCATATTCCATTACCTAGTCAAGCCATGCCACCTTCCGCCAAAGCATTCAATCGCTCAACGCAGTTGGGACAAGCACCACAAGGAAATGAACTTGACGCCTGGCACGAAAAGGTTCGACCGATAGGAACTCCAAGCTTCAACGCTTGCCTGACAACGTCGGCTTTAGTCTTATTCCGAAATGGCGCATAGAAACGAACAGCCCCGACGCCACTCGAAAGCTCATCGAGGCCGTTCATGAATGCGGTGCTGCAGTCGATCTCTTTTGCATGATTGCTGTTGATGAAACCAGAATATACGTTGAGAATTCCAAGCGTTTGGGCGCGGGCTGCAGCCACAGCGAAAAATAGCATCGTCCGGTACGGCAGATACATGTCACCATCGGATATGGGTTCATTCCACAGATCTGCCTCCAAAATCATGCGTGAGGGTGAGCCCTTAAAGATGTCCGAGATGTTTAAGCGTTCGGGTGGCAAAGTGCTTTGCGGAAGGACTTCCCGCACCTTCGTCCATTCTGTCTCGACACAGTGCTGGCCGTAGTCGAAAAAGATGGGATAAACTTCCTTTCCCTCACTGATCAGTAGGTAGCAGACAGTTGTTGAATCAAGTCCACCGGAAACCATGACAGCAGCCTTCGTCATCGGCGCGTCGCTCTTAAAGTAGATAAAATTTCGAAGAGGCCGTTTAGGCAGATATCAAGCTTATCCGAATAAACCGCACTGCCCGCCATCACCATTGTATTGGCATTCTCTTTAAGAGGATCATATGATATCACCGGTTTTCTGAATGCTTGGGCCAACCCGATTTCAACGAGAGTGCCGGGATCGCGCGCCAGAGGGAGAGCGAAAACGAGATCGCACTCCTCTAGAAGAGCCCGATCATTTACGTATGCCGCGCGCATTTCATGCATCTGACTTTGCTCGCTTAATTCGCCATTCTCTTGTACGGGGCGGCGCAACCGAAAATTATGATAAGCAAGCGCCCCAAGAGTGTGGTCGATATGAGTTCGGTCGATGTAAGAAAAATCAGGAGCGGCAAAGTAAATCTGGAACTCTGGCCGTGCGTGCCATGGCAAGACTGTTCCGCCAAGGCTGCGCATCTGATCAACGGAGAGCGCGAGGCTGCGTTGAACATCCCTTTTGAAGTCGTCCGGATAGGTTGTTTGGGCGTAACAGGTCGCGGCACGTGCCGCTTTCCATCCTGCATCAATCACGCCCGCACCAAGCATTGACACATATACAGCTGAATAAACGTCGCCGACCCCGACAGAGTTGACCGTTTCACTGAGCAGCGCCGGAATCTCTTCTATTCTATCAGTCTGTAGATCGAATACGCGGCTGCCGCCTCGATTTTCTTTCAGCAAAATGACTTGCGGCGACAAAACGCGCAGTTGCTCCAGCAAGCAAGACATATCGTCCGATGCTCTCCCCAGGAACAGCGGTGACGAAGTAGAAGTGATGATTGCCGCTAGATTTCCCTTAAACGAGGAGAGCGACTGAATGTCGGTGATATCATAGGCGATATCGAGGCTTGCCTGCACTTCCTCATTAAGTAAGCTTCTCAGTACAGAGAGATCGTATTTTCCAGGAAAGATAAGGCAGGTTTTGAAGGCCTTAAGACCCGCGACATCGTCTAGATATTCGATTGATTTTTCGTCCCTAAGGATATCTTGATAAGCTTGATCAGCGAGTTCAGTTGGGTCGCCAATCGCCATTACGTTCGGCGCACCCTTGATATCTGCCAACCAGATAAATTCCCTGCACCCGAGTTGTTCGAGGTAGGCGCGAGCCTGTTCGACTAGATAGCCGGGGCAAACTGCGGCGACGGTGAAGTTCGCGCCGATTGCCCACAGGCCGCGTGCGGCA
>BQJH01000224.1 GCA_021604605.1 Hyphococcus sp. | reverse complement strand
AGGCAAACGTTAGTTGAAGCACATTCTATGGCGCGGGCCGAACCGTCAATAGATCACTGTACTGATGAATTAGGATCGTTTTTTCCGTCCTGTCTGGTATATGAAGGCGCGGCTCTGCGTGATCAATCCAGCGCTCGCACCTGCGCGATCGGCCCAGGCGAGGCGCGGTTTGCTGAAAGCCGAGGCCAACTGTATGGCGGGACAGATCAGCGAACCCATTACTACGACTTCTATTCCAGCGAGGTTGGGTCCGGACGGCGTTCAAGGCGGCCAAGTGGCGGTTTTTCTGCACTTTTTGAGGCTGATGGAAGCGCTGATTTTCTTGGATTTTCTTGTGCGGGCTCGTATTCTGGCCAATGAACGGGGCCCGCTGGCGTCCTGGAATTGGCGGGTGTCGCTTGGCGGAAATATCCGCTAAAGCCATGGCTCTCGGTCACAACCCTCGCGAGGAGATCCTTCATGAAGCTCACCATCAATGTTGACGTCACGCCGCAAGAAGCGCGGACTTTTTTTGGGATGCCCGATGTCGAGCCGCTGAACAAAATGGTGGTGGATGAAATGACCAAGCGGGCAAAAGACAACATGGATACACTGGCTGATCCTGAACGATTGATCGCGGCATGGATCGATATGGGCGGCAAGGGCGCTCAACAGTTTCAAAACCTCATGGGCGCCGCGATGGGCTCCATGACTGGGGCGGCGTCTAAAAAGAAATAGGCGGCAAAGGCGCCGATCATGACTGACACTATTTTTGCGAAAGCCTCGGGCGGCGGGAAAACCGGTGTTGCTGTGTTTCGTCTGTCTGGGCCGGAATCTCACCCCATCACCAGACAGCTAGTTGGTAAACAGATTAAATTTCGCGACCCGAAATTAGTTGCTTTTCGAGATCCTGCGACAGGCGATTTGATTGATCGGGGATTGGCCATACTTTTCCAAAAACCGGCGAGTTTTACAGGAGAAGATGTTGCAGAATTTCACCTGCATGGGTCGCGAGCTGTAGAGGCGGGCCTCTATGAAGCTTTGGCGGGTCTAGGTGCGCGACCTGCAGAAGCTGGCGAATTCACGTTGCGGGCCCTGAAAAATGACAAGCTTGATTTGGCCCAGGCCGAGGCGCTTGCAGACCTTATCGATTCCGAAACGACCCTCCAAAGAATGCAGGCTTTGGGTCAGCTTGATGGGCGTCTATCGAGCCTGGCAGAAGGCTGGCGCACTCAACTTCTAGCTGTGATGGCGCCTTTGGAGGCCGACATAGATTTCCCCGATGAGGGGGATGTTCCGGCGAGCGTAGCGTCTCAGGCTGGCCCGGCGATCAGCAATCTTAAAAAAGAATTAACCAGCCATATCCTCAAATCAGGACGTGCACGGATGATCCGTGAAGGCGTCTCAATCGCTGTCATTGGTCCGCCGAATGCGGGCAAGTCCTCTCTCATCAATGCGCTTGCCGGATCGGATGTTGCCATCGTCTCTGATGTTGCTGGTACAACACGCGATATCGTCGAAACACGGCTTGATCTTGGCGGGGTGGTCGCGACCCTGGCGGACACAGCCGGTATTCGCGATGCAGGCGCAGACAAAATTGAAGAAGAAGGCATTCGCCGCGCGCGTGGTAGGGCCGCTGAGGCGGATATTCGTATCGCGGTTTTAGACCCCAGTAGTGATTTTGTTTCACGTGAAACACTCGCCCTACTCAAGTCCGGTGATTTTCTTCTTTGGTCCCATGCTGATCTCGGTTTAGCGCCGCCAGATGGTTTGGCTCCTGAAGGCGTTCAAATACTCAGCATCTCTTCCAAGACAGACGCCGGGCTGCCCGAACTTGCGAAACTCCTCACACGGGCAGTATCGGACACCTCATCAGAAGACACCCCCGCCCTCACCCGCGCGCGCCACATTAAAGCGGTGGAGGACGCTGTCGCCGCCCTCGCCCGCGCTGAAACACGCATAGAATCTATGCCGGAGCTGGCTGCCGAGGACGCCCGTCTTGCGGTGCGGGCGCTCGGCCAGATCACTGGCGCGGTTGGGGTTGAGGATGTGCTGGGAGAGATTTTCTCCAGCTTTTGCATAGGAAAGTAAGGATTACAGGTCTTTAGACGGCCGCTTTTTCGGGTGGTGTGTTTGATGTGATGTTTCGTAATCTTTTCGCTGCTTTGTTTAACACGCCCGCTGAATCGTCATCGCCCCTGATTTCCAGCTTTGCGGCGGCGCGTTCATAGTTTTTGATCTTCTCATTCAGGCGCTTCTCAAGTTGGCGTTTTATGATCAGGTTTTCGAGGTTTTCTTGTGTTGACTGATCTTGGCCGAAGGCTTTCGTGGCCATCGTTATTCTGTTCAATTCGTTCATCGGGACATCCCTTTTTCTAAAAAGATACTTCCTCCAAGAAGTGAATGTGTTGGTGCAGTGTGCGTGCCGAAGTAGTGCCGGTTGGTCGATTCTTTCCAAATTGTAAAAATTGGTGCCGGACTAAAGCAGTTCACATGAAACAATTTCCATTCTGCTTCTGCTCGCCTATATGAGCGCCATATGAATGAGTTCAAAAAAGAATACGATGTCATCATTATCGGCGGTGGTCATGCTGGCTGTGAGGCCGCCGCCGCCGCCGCGCGCGCCGGCGCAAAGACCTTGTTGGCGACCCACCGCAAGGACACGATCGGGGAAATGTCGTGTAACCCCGCTATTGGTGGGTTAGGCAAAGGACATCTGGTGCGCGAGATCGATGCGCTGGATGGCTTGATGGGCCAGGTTATTGACCGGGCCGGCATTCAGTTTCGTATGCTCAACCGTTCAAAAGGACCGGCCGTCAGGGGCCCGAGGGCGCAAGCTGACAGGGCGCTTTATCGCCAGCATATGCAGGCAATCCTCTCTGATTATCGCAATCTGGATATTGCTGAGATCGCGGTTGAGGATTTGATCCTTGAAACTGTTTCACGTGAAACCTCGCCGTCATCCAGGGTCACAGGGATTGTCGGTTGCAATGGAGAAGAGATCACCGCGAGGGCCGTGGTCCTCACCACAGGGACATTCCTGAAGGGTGTCATTCATATTGGTGATCAGCGTATTCCAGCAGGGCGGGCGAGCTCCCGCACAGAAACCGGGGTAGAAGCCCCGGCCGTAGGCTTATCGGACAGGCTCTATACTCTCGGTCTTGATATGGGGCGCTTGAAGACGGGCACCCCTGCCCGCCTTGATGGGCGGACGATCAACTGGGCTGCGTTGGAAATGCAGCCAGCCGATGAGCGCCCGGTCCCATTCTCGTTTATGACCGATGAGATCAAGGTGCCGCAAATCTCCTGCGGCGTGACCGGGACGACGAGAGAGACCCACCGGATCATTGAAGATAACATATCGAAGTCTGCGGTTTATAGTGGAGGGGTATCCGGGCGCGGCCCACGCTATTGCCCGTCGATAGAAGACAAGGTTGTCCGCTTTGCCGAGCGTGACACCCATCAGATATTTCTCGAACCAGAAGGCTTGGAAGATCATACGGTCTACCCAAACGGCATCTCGACCTCCTTGCCCGAAGATGTTCAGGCGGCGTTCCTCAAAACCATACCAGGGTTAGAGACTGTTAAGGTCATCCGTTACGGCTATGCAATTGAATATGATTATGTCGATCCGAGATCTCTGACCGAGACATTGGAAGTCAAAGCCCTCCCCGGCCTATTTCTGGCGGGGCAGATCAATGGCACTACAGGTTATGAAGAAGCGGGCGCTCAAGGGGTCATGGCGGGGGTCAATGCCGCTCGGAAGGTTGCTGGCGAGGATATATTCACGCTGGATCGATCGGAAGCTTATATTGGCGTTCTAATCGATGACCTTATTACTCATGGGGTTAGTGAGCCCTATCGGATGTTTACAAGCCGAGCTGAATACCGTCTTAGCTTGCGCGCAGACAATGCCGATCAACGCCTGACTCCTAGAGGCCTTGCTGCAGGGATTGTTGGCCATGATCGCGCCGCTGCGTTTCACGTGAAACAGGCGGCGTTGGAAAAGGCGCGGCATTGGGCCAGCGAAACGAATTTAACACCGCCAGAAGCACAAAGGTACGGCCTTAAGATCAACCAGGATGGGCGCCGCCGGTCAGTAACGGACCTTCTCTCCCTGCCCGAAGTGAGCCTGGATGCCTTGTCGGCGATCTGGCCGGAGCTGGCCGAGATGGCGCCTGAAGTGGCAGAGCAACTAGAGTATGATGCGCTTTATGCTGGATACCTCCATCGACAGCAGGCGGACATAATAGCGTTCAAAAAGGATGAGTCCCTGCGCTTACCCGAAACGCTGGACTATGCAGGTATCAAAGGGCTCTCAAATGAGGTTCGGCAAAAGCTGATGGCGGCCCGCCCCTCAACACTGGGTCAGGCCGGGCGGATTGAGGGTGTAACGCCAGCTGCCCTCGCCCTGCTACTCGCCTGGGTAAAAAAGAGTTCCGTAAAGGCAGCCGGATAGAGTGAAAAGTTTGACCCCAGAAGAGTTCTTTACCGCGTCGAATGTTTCACGTGAAACAATGGAACGGTTAAACGCCATGGATGGCGTGCTGTTAGACTGGAGCGAGCGACACAATCTTATTGCGCGCTCAACAATAGAGACGCGTTGGGAACGGCACTACCTGGACAGCGCGCAACTGGTTCCTCTTTTGCCCGAGGGTGTCAAAACCCTGATTGATCTCGGTGCCGGCGCCGGGTTTCCGGGGCTCGTTCTCGCGGCAATGCTCGCCGAAAAGGACGTACACGTCACATTGATCGAGTCGACAGGAAAAAAGACCGCTTTCCTGATGGCCGCAGGCGAGGCTATGGGGCTTTCCAATCTCAAGGTCATACCGGCGCGCATAGAGGCGGTTAAATTGCCTTCCCCGCCCGAAATTATCACCGCAAGAGCCCTCGCCCGGCTTGATAAATTACTCGGATACGCCCATGGATTATCAGGGAAAAACACAAAGTATTTCTTTCTTAAGGGACAAGATGTTGAGGTGGAATTGACCGAAGCCGCTAAATCTTGGCATATGGACGTCATAACTCATCCTAGTCGGACCAGCCCTCAAGGCGTTCCCGGCGGTTCAATACTTGAAATTGGTAATCTT
>BQJH01000223.1 GCA_021604605.1 Hyphococcus sp. | reverse complement strand
CAGGTTATGGCGGTCAAAGACGATCTGGAAGAATGGCCGTCAGCTGAAGATGACCGGCTCTTGTCCAATATTGTTTTCATGGGCATGGGCGAGCCGCTTTATAATCTGGAGAATGTATCAAAGGCGATTGAAGTTGTTTCCGATCCGGAAGGCGTTTGTCTGTCCCGGCGGCGGATCACCGTGTCGACTTCCGGTGTTGTGCCGGAGATGGAACGGCTCGGGCGTGAGACCAACGCGATGCTGGCGATCTCTCTCCACGCGACAAATGACGAGTTGCGCAATGAGCTGGTGCCGATCAACAAAAAATATCCGATTGCGGCGCTGTTAGACGCTTGCCGTAATTATCCGGGCGCGAGTAATGCGCGGCGCATCACGTTCGAGTATGTCATGCTCGATGGCGTCAATGACACGGATGCAGAAGCGCGCGAGTTGGTGCGGCTGCTCAAGGGCATTCCGGCGAAGATCAACTTGATCCCGTTTAACCCATGGCCCGGCGCGCCTTATGAGTGCTCGCCCTGGGAGCGGATCGAAGCCTTCGCCGAAATCGTCAATCGTGCTGGCTATGCTTCACCTATTCGCACACCACGCGGCCGCGATATCCTCGCCGCCTGTGGGCAGTTGAAATCAGAAAGCGTGAAAAAACGCGCGAGTGAAATAAGGCGTGAAGCGGCGGGGTAGTGCTTGTAACTTGACGTATAATAGGAAAATTCCTATCTACTCTCTTAGCTACGGACTGGACATATCCGGTCGGCATGGGGCCTCGGCAATGTCGAGGCCCTGTGTTTTTAAGGAAAAACTTTCAAGCCAAACCCTTTAATTCCATGTGGGCCCCGCCTGATTTTTGGCTCAATCGTATTATATGCTCGGTTTGGTTGGTCTGGTCGAAGAACGCTTAGCCCAATTGGTCTTGCTGTAAGGTCTGCTAATTGCATGCCGCCCAAATTGACTCCCTTTGCAGCAAACATAAGTTTAAAGCATGGCATTCGGATATTTGCGTAATTTCCCCCATCAACGATGCGTCTGAACGCTAATTCCAGTGAATTATTTTCTGATTTCCCTCGACTTTCCGCAATGATGAATGTTTGCTGGTCTGCTTGCCCTAATTCTTTCATGAACCGAAATGTTCTCTCTAAGCAGAATGTTAAGGCAATTTCGTATGGATCATCAGGGTCGGAATACTGCTGCTTTAAAACATCCTTTTTGATAACCGCAGCAATAATTGTCATTGGCGCATCGGCAATAACCCTAGTTAGGTCGATCAAAAAGGATTCACGTTTATTCGAATCTCGTAAGAATGAATATTGTCCCTTTGGTTTTCGTATATCTAGCTCATGCAATACGACATTATCGTGATTGAAATGTTTAAACTTAAACCGCTGAATAGAGGGGGAGACCGTTGATGCATATTGTTCTTTTTGAAATATGCAAAATGAGAGTGCAAACATCGGATATTGTGGGTCAATATTTTTAATATTGGGGTCACCACTTTCATCGACGTATATGATATAATCGCTATTTTTCATACGACTCTACTGATACCGCAATTTTTAATTTCTGTCTCGGAAATATGAGTTCTATGCCCCTTAAAATCACATCATCAATCACCATCCCCGATTGGGAACTCGTCGAAACCTTTATGCGCGCGTCCGGACCGGGCGGGCAGAATGTCAATAAGGTTGAGACGGCGGTGCAGTTGCGGTTTGACGTAACGAACTCACCCAGTCTCGAACCTTCAATCAAGACGCGTCTAAAATCCATCGCCGGGCGGCGTATGACAAAAGAGGGTGTGCTGATTATTGAGGCGAAGCGGTTCCGCTCGCAGGAGCGCAATCGCGAGGATGCGCGGGCGCGTCTTGCCTCACTGGTCCAGCGCGCGTTAACACCGCCGAAACCGCGCAAGAAAAAATCAGTCTCGCCATCACAAAAACGCAAAAGACTGGAAGGAAAGCGGCGTCGCAGTGAAGTGAAAGCCGGACGGCAAAGACCTGCGCAGGACGACTAGCCGTGTCTTAGCTATCCGCCTTTCCCGGACTTGATCCGGGATCCAGTGAGAAAACTGTGAGGCCTCAATCCTTGAAGTGGATTCCCGCTTTCGCGGGAATGAGCGGTGAGTGCACAATCATAAACTCAAGAACTTTCGTTACGGCATCGTCATTCTTCAAACGATCGAAATATGATATGAAGCATCGTCTCGCGATGGGGAGCGGAGATGAAAAGAAGGGAAATAATTAAATGTTACAACGTGTTATGATGATTGCTGCCGGCGCCGTCCTGTTGATGGTTTCAGGCGCATCTGCGGGAGACCAAAAACCGCTGACCGAAGATCAGGCCAAGCGCTTTGCCGCGACACTGCCTGCGCTTGAAACCTTGAAAAAGGAGATGGATGCGGAAGGCAAGACCGAGCAAATGGCGATTGAGACACAGCCAAAAGCAGGCGAAGAGTTTAAGCCTTATTCAAAAGCCGTTGCAGTTTTGAAGAAAGACCATTCGGCAGAACATGCCAGGCTGGCCAAAGCGGTGAAGCCACACGGGTTTACGCCGACGCAATGGGGCAGCGTTGGTGACCGCGTGATGGTTGCTTACATGGCGATCAAAATGCAGGAGCAAGATCCAAAATCCATGGCGATGATGGAAGGTATGGACAAGTCCATGCTGGATATGGTGCCGCCGGAAATGCGCGCGCAACTGGAGAGCACATTCGCCATGATGGAAACGGTCAAGAACGCCCCGGAGGCGGACAAGAAAGCCGTCGCGGCAGTGAAGGAAGATCTCGATAAGTACATGGACAGCCAGGACCAGTCCTAGTCTTTAACTCGGCTTTTTAAGTAAGCCCCGGATGTGAAGCCTCGCATCCGGGTTTTTTATGGCGTTATTTGCGGGCGATAATATCGCCGGGTTCGCAATCCAGAATTTCACAAATCCTGTCCAGCGTTTCAAACTTAACGCCTTTCACACGGCCTGATTTGAGCTTTGAAAGATTGGCTTCCGTCACGCCAAGCTGCGCCGCGAGGTCTTTAGACTTCATTTTCTTTTCCGCTAGCATGACATCCAGCTTGATCACAATCGTCATGCGGCGACCCTAAACATAACTTTCCGCCTCGTCTTTATAAGTGATCGCGTAGCCCATCACGAAAGAGACAAAGTAAAAGACAGCGGCGGAAAAAACGATCAAAAAATGTTCCGGTGAAATTTGAATATGGGTCCATAAGGGTTGATCTGAAAACTCACCCTGCGCCCAACGCCGTGCGCCGCTGCCAGCAATATCAAGCAACGCGGCAATCACAGAAAATAGCGTGTAGCCGCGAAGATGGCTGACAACTTTCGGTTCAATAAAATGGCCCTGCTGAAACCGACGGAACAGAAAGAAGAGATGGGCTAGGGCAACAAGCCAGACAATGACGGCTGGCGACGTCGCGATAATACCGACAAGACGGCGCCCCTCCATTGGCGGGTTGTCGTGAATGACGAGATTGTGCGCGTTGTCTGGCCCGAACCAGATAACGTTTTCGCTGGCGCCCCAGTAAACGAGGTGTATCCCCGCCGAAAATATGCCGATAAGCGGGATGATGACCTGCATGATGCCTGCGATACGCTGGATCATCTTCTTTTGGCTTGACATATAATTTCCATTATCGATAATAAATTATCAAATAATGATAATTTATAGCTAATATGAGATAATCTCATGGATTGGGCGCAGCGGCAAGATGTGAGCGCATTGGGTCTCGGAAAGGCAAAAATCAATGACGGATATGATGATCAGCTATGGGTTGTGGGTTACGGCCCTTGTCGCGATAGCGCTTCTCTTGCGGGCCGTGGGCTTGATCAAGATTAGTTATCCATGGCTTGTTGGATCGCTCGTTCTGTTCACGATCTATGTCAGCGCAGTCGTTGCAGGCGGCTCCTTGTTTTCTCTTGATCCTTACTTCGGTGAACTGGGTTGGAATTGGGAAGGAAAAGTCGTCTCTATAGGGGCGACTGTCTTGGCGATTATTATCCTTTCAGTGTTCCGGAAATCTGTACTCCCGCAAACCGGCTTCACGCTAAAGCAGGCGCCGGGCTCGATCTTGCCGGCGGTTATTCTGACAGCAATTTTAGTCGCGGCTGTTGTGGGGCTTGAAGTTTTGTCCGCCGACGGCGCCGATACGAGTACGGAGCGCTTGCTCTATCAGGCGACGATGCCAGGACTGGACGAAGAACCATTTTATCGCGGCCTGTTTTTATATGCGCTCAGCGCCGCTCTAATATCTGGGCGCATGAACATGTTAGGCGCGCCGATTGGTTGGGCTGGCGTTCTCGTCACTATCATCTTCGGGCTCGGGCATAGTCTTATGTATAGCGAAGGGGCGATCACTATGAGTTGGATTGCTTTTATATATACAGGCATTTTGGGCTTTGGTTTTCTCTGGTTGCGAGAGCGCACGGGCAGTCTGGTGATACCGATTGTCGCCCATAATCTGATCAACTTTTCGAGTTCTTTCTTCTAGAGCGCTTGTCTGTTTCGGGCTTGCAATCTCTGGTGGAGGCTTTAACCCTCGCCGCCGGAGAAAACATGTCCCGGATCAAGGCAAAATTTGAAGCATTGGCGGCGGAAAATCGCGCTGCGTTCATCCCGTTCATTATGGCGGGCGATCCGGATATGGACGCATCGCTGGCGCTCCTGAAAAAATTGCCAGCTGCTGGCGCTGACATCATTGAGCTTGGCGTTGCTTTCACCGATCCGATGGCAGATGGCCCGGCGATCCAGGCGGCGGGATTGCGCGCTCTTGAGGCGGGGCAGACCTTGCGCAAGACGCTGGATTTGGTGCGGCGGTTTCGTGAAGAAGATGACACAACGCCGATCATTTTGATGGGTTATTACAACCCGTTTTATTCTTACGGGCCGGATGTTTTTGTGTGTGACGCTAAAGCGGCCGGTGTTGACGGGTTGATCATTGTCGATCTGCCGCCGGAAGAAGACAATGAACTTTGTCTGCCAGCGCGCGCACAAGGGCTCGATTTTATCCGCCTCGCGACCCCGACAACCGATGAGGCGCGCTTGCCTGAGGTTGTCAAAAATACCTCCGGCTTCG